>NZ_JBSGTG010000023.1:0-49337 GCF_053607285.1 Streptomyces sp. NPDC055140
TGGCGTGGGTCGCCACGATCGTCATGTTCTGGTACGTGACCTCGTTCAACGTGCGCAACGGGTTCCTGCCCGCGCCGACGTGGCTGCGGTCGTTCCTCGGTGAGTTCACGTGGGTCCTGCCCGTGCTGCACGTCGGGATCATCGGGATGCTGATCCTGACCCGCTGGTGGGACTTCTGGACCGGCTGAGCCGCGGTCGGGGCCCCTGCTTCACGGGGCCGGGCGGGATTGTCAGTGGGGTGACATAGGGTTTTCGACGTGGAGCCCGACCTGTTCACCGCCGCAGCCGAAGACCGCCAGGAAAAGGACCCGTCCAGCAGTCCCCTGGCCGTCCGGATGCGCCCGCGCACCCTCGACGAAGTCGTCGGCCAGCAGCATCTGCTGAAGCCCGGCTCACCGCTGCGCCGCCTCGTGGGGGAGGGCGATCGAGCCCACGGCGGGTACAGCCCCGCCGGGCCCTCGTCGGTGATCCTCTGGGGCCCGCCCGGCATCGGCAAGACGACCCTCGCGTACGTCGTCTCCAAGGCCACGAACAAGCGCTTCGTGGAGCTCTCCGCGATCACCGCGGGCGTCAAGGAAGTGCGGGCCGTCATCGACGGCGCCCGCCGGGCACTCGGCGGCCACGGCAAGGAGACCGTCCTCTTCCTCGACGAGATCCACCGCTTCAGCAAGGCCCAGCAGGACTCTCTGCTGCCGGCCGTCGAGAACCGCTGGGTCACGCTCATCGCGGCGACCACCGAGAACCCGTACTTCTCGATCATCTCCCCGCTCCTGTCCCGCTCCCTGCTTCTCACCCTCGAATCCCTCAAGGACGACGATCTGCGCTCCCTGCTCCGGCGGGCCCTCATCGAGGAGCGCGGTCTCGGCGGCGCGGTCACGCTCCCCGAGGAGGCCGAGGGCCACCTGCTGCGCATCGCGGGCGGCGACGCGCGCCGGGCCCTCACGGCGCTGGAGGCGGGCGCGGGCTCGGCCCTCGCCAAGCAGGAGAAGGAGATCACCCTCCAGACCCTGGAGGAGTCCGTCGACCGCGCCGCGGTCAAGTACGACCGGGACGGCGACCAGCACTACGACGTCGCGAGCGCCCTGATCAAGTCCATCCGCGGCTCGGACGTGGACGCAGCCCTGCACTATCTGGCC
The DNA here is from genome assembly GCF_053607285.1 of Streptomyces sp. NPDC055140. NCBI lineage: Bacteria > Bacillati > Actinomycetota > Actinomycetes > Kitasatosporales > Streptomycetaceae > Streptomyces > Streptomyces sp. NPDC055140. The sequence continues at coordinate 1,137 of NZ_JBSGTG010000023.1, forward strand.
CGCATGATCGAGGCCGGCGAGGACCCCCGCTTCATCGCCCGCCGTCTGATGATCTCCGCGAGCGAGGACATCGGCCTCGCCGACCCGACGGCGCTGCCCACGGCCGTCGCGGCGGCCCAGGCTGTCGCGATGATCGGCTTCCCGGAGGCGGCGCTCACCCTCAGCCACGCCACGATCGCCCTCGCCCTCGCCCCGAAGTCGAACTCTGCGACGACGGCGATCGGCGCCGCCATGGAGGACGTCCGCAAGGGCCTCGCGGGCCCCGTCCCGCCCCATCTGCGTGACGGCCACTACAAGGGCGCGGCCAAGCTCGGCCATGCGCAGGGATACGTGTATCCGCACGACGTCCCCGGAGGAATCGCCGCCCAGCAGTACGCGCCGGACGCGGTCAAGGGCAAGCGCTACTACCAGCCCACCCGGTACGGCGCGGAGGCCCGGTACGCGGACGTGGCCGAGCGCGTCCGCGAGCGCCTCACCGGCGAGCAGCCGGGCAGCTGACGCCCCGCGTGACCCCGGTCCGCAGCACTCCTCGCCACCCTGTAAACTTCCCGAAGCGCTGCGTCTCGCGTCCGGCCCCGGCCGGCACCACCAGAGCGGGACATGCAGCCGGAACCCCGACGCCGCAAGGCATGGGGATCCAGGAGCGTCGCGCACCGTCGATAGGTGTCGCGGGCAGCCCACCACCATCCCGGACCCCCGGGAAGCGGCCGGTGGGCCACTCGCGTGCTGCACGTATGTGCCCAGACCAGGGAGCGGCTGCCTGCCCCGTCCGAAGGACAAGGCGGGTTTCCCCGGCTGCGGATGCGACCTCCCTTAACCCTGGTGAAGCCGTATCCACACAGAACAATGAGGTGTTTGGTTCATGACGAACCAGTCCCGCCCCAAGGTCAAGAAGTCGCGTGCCCTCGGTATCGCGCTGACCCCGAAGGCCGTCAAGTACTTCGAGGCCCGCCCCTACCCGCCGGGCGAGCACGGCCGCGGCCGCAAGCAGAACTCGGACTACAAGGTCCGTCTGCTCGAGAAGCAGCGTCTGCGCGCGCAGTACGACGTGTCCGAGCGCCAGCTCGTCCGCGCCTACGAGCGTGCCGCCAAGACGCAGCTCAAGACCGGTGAGGCCCTGGTCATCGAGCTGGAGCGTCGTCTCGACGCCCTGGTTCTGCGTTCGGGCATCGCCCGCACGATCTACCAGGCCCGCCAGATGGTCGTTCACGGCCACATCGAGGTCAACGGTGGCAAGGTCGACAAGCCGTCGTACCGTGTCCGTCCCGACGACGTCGTGATGGTCCGCGAGCGCAGCCGCGAGAAGCCGCTGTTCCAGGTCGCGCGTGAGGGTGGCTTCGCCCCCGACGGCGAGATCCCGCGTTACCTCCAGGTCAACCTGAAGGCCCTGGCCTTCCGTCTGGACCGTGACCCGAACCGCAAGGAAATCCCCGTGATCTGCGACGAGCAGCTCGTCGTCGAGTACTACGCCCGCTGATCATCCGGCGGACGTAGCACTTCCTGCGTTTCAGCCCGTCGTCTCCCCGCCCTGCACGGACGGGGAGGCGGCGGGTTCGCGCGTTTCCGGGGCCGGATGCGCGGTACGCGGCCCCGGCACCACCGTCGGCCGCGATGCGGTGTCCCGTCCGAGCGCCCGCTGAACGGCCTCCCCGGGCTCCAGGCGCGCCCCGGCCGCCACGAACGACTCGAACCGCGCGTCGCCGAGGATGGCCCGGGCGTCCGACGCACACCGCTCGTGCGGCGCGTTGTAGTGCGCCGAGCCGAACAGCGGCAGCCCCACGGACGGCCAGATCCGGCCCGCAGCGCCCTGCAGCAGCGCCGCCTCGCCCGCGTCCCCCTCCGTCACGGTGACGAGCGCCAGTAGCTCGATCGTCAGGACCGTGCCCAGCAGGTCGTGGAACGTGTCCCCGATGACGAGGCACTCGCGCAGCAGCTGCCGCGCCCGCACCAGATCGCCGCTGGTCCACTCCGCGTACGCCAGGACGTACAGCGCGTACGCCAGCGTCCACCGCTCGCCGTGGTCCTCGCAGACCAGCCGCACGTCCTCGCACAGCTCGACCGCCGCGGCCAGATCCCCCTGGAACGCCACGGCCATCGCCAGCTCGACCTGGCCCATCAGCACGCTGCTGTTCAGCTCACCGATCTCCCGGTACCCGGCGAGCGCCGTCCGCAGCAGCTCCTCGGCGCGCGGCAGATCATCCGTGACCAGCGCCAGACAGCCCCTGCGATGCACCGCGTACGCGACCGCCGTGCCGTCGCCGATACGTTCCGCCTCGTCGCGGCACTCCTGGAGCGCGGCCAGCGCGGGCACCGTGTCTCCCTGGAGGATCGCCACATAGCCGAGCACCCACAGGGCCTTCAGGCGGGACCGGGCGTAGTCGCCGTCCTCGGTCCCCGCGTCGAGCTCCACGCTGCGCTCCAGCCAGTGCCGCCCCTCCGACAGATGGCCGCAGCCCGCCCAGTAGAACCACAGCGTGCCCGCGAGGTACTGCCCCAGATGCGTCTCGCCCGGCTCCGTCAGACAGAACTCCAGCGCGGCCCGCAGATTCGCCAGCTCCGCCCCGATCTGCGCCGCCACCTGCGCCTGCCGCGGCGAGAACCAGTCCAGCTCGCACCACGTGGCGAGACCCATGTACCAGTCGCGGTGCCTGCGCCGCATGCGTGCGGTGTCGCCCGACACCTCCAGCCAGTCCGCGCCGTACGTTCTGACCGTGTCGAGCATCCGGTAGCGCACCACGGAGTCCGCCTCCTCGCGGACCACCACGGACTGCGCGATCAGCTCGGAGAGCACATCGAGGACCGCGTCGGCGTGCAGCCCGTCCCCGCTGCAGATGTACTCCGCCGCGTCCAGGTCGAACTGCCCGGAGAACACCGACAGCCGCGCCCACAGCAGCCGCTCCTGCGCCGTGCACAGCTCATGGCTCCAGCCGATCGCCGTCCGCAGAGTCTGATGCCGCGGCAGCGCCCCGCGCGTGGCGCCCGTCAGCAGCCTGAACCGGTCGTCTAGCCGGCCGAGCAGGTCCGCCGGCGACAGCGCCCGCAGCCGTCCCGCCGCCAGTTCCACCGCGAGCGGCAGACAGTCGAGCCGCCGGCACACCTCGACGACGTCCGTACGGTTCCCTTCGTCCAGGGCGAAGCCCGGCAGCAGCGCGGCGGCCCGGTCTGCGAAGAGCTCGACCGCGTCCGCCGTGCCGAGCGGCGCCAGCGGGAAGACGCGTTCCCCTTCGACCGACAGCGGCCTGCGCCCCACCGCGAGGATCCGCAGATCCGGCGCCGCGCCGAGCAGTTCGGTCACGAGCGAGGCGCACGCGTCGACGAGATGCTCGAACCCGTCGATGACGAGCAGGAGTTGGCGCTGCCCGAGATGGTCGAGAAGGACCTCGCGCTGCGGGCGGCTCGTGTGGTCGGTCAGTTCGAGGGCCGTGGCGAGCGCGTACTCGACCAGGTTCGGCTCGCGCACCGTGGCGAGGTCCACCCGCCGGACGGCGTCGCAGCCCAGGTCCCCCGCGGCCAGGGCGGCCGCTCTCGTGGCGAAGCGGGACTTGCCGACTCCGCCGGCACCGGTCACGGTGACCAGGCGAGCCGCCTCAAGAGCCCGCGTGAGCTCCGCGAGTTCGGCGGCCCGGCCGACGAAGCGGTTGAGCTCGAGGGGGAGGTCGCCGGGCGGGGTGGAACCCTCGGGCCTGTCGGCAGGGCGCAGTTCGCGTCGCATCAGGTACGGAGCGTACTCATTCGTAAGCAGTCCGTACAATCGGTACGCGTAACTCCGCCCGCGGCGAGCGGTAATCCGGTACGGAGCGCGGACCCCGGCGCGATAGGCTCGGGGGACGACTTTTCGATGTTCAGGAAGCGGTGCTAAGTGTCCGGTGGAGAGGTGGCCGGGATCCTGGTGGCCGTCTTCTGGGCGATCCTGGTCTCCTTCCTCGCGGTGGCTCTGGCGAGGCTGGCCCAGACGCTCAGGGCGACCACCAAGCTCGTGGCGGATGTGACCGAGCAGGCGGTCCCGCTGCTTGCCGACGCCTCCGCGGCCGTGCGCTCCGCGCAGACGCAGATCGACCGGGTCGACGCCATCGCATCGGACGTCCAGGAAGTCACGTCGAACGCGTCGGCGCTGTCCTCCACCGTCGCCTCCACCTTCGGTGGCCCGCTCGTCAAGGTGGCCGCCTTCGGCTACGGCGTGCGCCGGGCGATCGGTCGCAAGTCCACGGGTGCCTCCGCAGCCGACGCGCCCGCCAAGCCGTCCCGCCGTACCGTGATCGTGGGCCGCACCGTCCCGTCGGCGCGGCGCAGCAAGCGGGACGCCCGGAATAAGAGGGACTGACGCAGCGATGTTCCGCCGTACGTTCTGGTTCACCGCGGGCGCAGCCGCCGGCGTATGGGCCACCACCAAGGTCAACCGCAAGCTGAAGAAGCTGACGCCGGAGAGCCTCGCCGCGCAGGCCGCGAACAAGGCGATCGAGGCCGGGCACCGTCTCAAGGACTTCGCCCTCGACGTCCGCGACGGCATGGCCGAGCGGGAGGCCGAACTCGACGACGCACTGGGCCTCAACGCCCCGGTGGACGCCGAACTCCCCGCGCAGCGCCGCTTCGCCGTCATCGAGAACCACGTGAAGAACAACCACGTGAAGAACAACCCCAAGTACCTCGAGAACACGACGTACTCGTACAACCGGAATGAGGACCACTGATGGAGTCGGCTGAAATCCGCCGCCGCTGGCTGAGCTTCTTCGAGGAGCGTGGCCACAAGGTCGTGCCCTCGGCGTCGCTCATCGCGGACGACCCGACTCTGCTGTTGGTCAATGCGGGCATGGTCCCGTTCAAGCCGTACTTCCTCGGCGAGGTCAAGCCGCCCGCCCCGCGCGCCACATCGGTGCAGAAGTGCGTGCGTACGCCGGACATCGAAGAGGTCGGCAAGACGACCCGCCACGGCACGTTCTTCCAGATGTGCGGCAACTTCTCCTTCGGCGACTACTTCAAGGAAGGCGCCATCAAGTACGCCTGGGAGCTGCTCACCAGCTCTGTGGCGGACGGTGGTTACGGCCTCGACCCGGAGAAGCTCTGGATCACGGTCTACCTCGATGACGACGAGGCCGAGCGCATCTGGCACGACGTCGTCGGCGTTCCCAAGGAGCGCATCCAGCGCCTGGGCAAGAAGGACAACTTCTGGTCCATGGGCGTCCCCGGCCCCTGCGGCCCGTGTTCCGAGATCAACTACGACCGCGGCCCCGAGTTCGGTGTCGAGGGCGGCCCGGCCGTCAACGACGAGCGGTACGTGGAGATCTGGAACCTGGTCTTCATGCAGTACGAGCGCGGCGCCGGCATCGGCAAGGAGGACTTCGAAATCCTCGGCGACCTGCCGTCGCAGAACATCGACACGGGTCTCGGCCTCGAGCGCCTCGCCATGATCCTGCAGGGCGTACAGAACATGTACGAGACGGACACCCTGCGCGTCGTCATGGACAAGGCCACCGAGCTCACCGGTGTCCAGTACGGCGAGAAGCACGACACCGACGTGTCGATGCGCGTCGTCTCCGACCACATCCGCACGTCCGTGATGCTCATCGGTGACGGCGTGACCCCCGGCAACGAGGGCCGTGGCTACGTCCTGCGCCGCATCATGCGCCGCGCCATCCGCAACATGCGCCTCATGGGCGCCACCGGTCCGGTCGTCAAGGACCTCGTCGACGTCGTGATCGACACGATGGGCCAGCAGTACCCGGAGCTCATCACCGACCGCAAGCGCATCGAGACCGTCGCCCTCGCCGAAGAGGCCGCCTTCCTCAAGGCGCTCAAGGGCGGCACGAACATCCTCGACACCGCCGTCATCGACACCAAGGCCGCGGGCGGCACGGTCCTCGCCGGCGACAAGGCGTTCCTGCTCCACGACACCTGGGGCTTCCCGATCGACCTCACCCTGGAGATGGCCGCAGAGCAGGGCCTGTCCGTGGACGAGGACGGCTTCCGGCGCCTGATGAAGGAGCAGCGGGAGCGCGCCAAGGCCGACGCCCAGGCCAAGAAGACCGGCCACGCCAACGTCGGCGTCTACCGCGAGATCGCGGACGCCGCCGGTGCCACGGACTTCATCGGCTACACGTCGACCGACAGCGAGTCCACGATCGTCGGCCTGCTGGTCAACGGCGTCTCCTCCCCGGCCGCCTCCGAGGGCGACGAGGTCGAGGTCGTCCTCGACCGCACCCCCTTCTACGCCGAGGGCGGCGGCCAGATCGGCGACACCGGCCGCATCAAGCTGGACAGCGGCGCGGTGATCGAGGTCCGCGACTGCCAGAAGCCGGTCCCCGGCGTCTACGTCCACAAGGGCGTCGTCCAGGTCGGCGAGGTCACCGTCGGCGCCCCGGCCCAGGCCGTCATCGACGTGTCGCGCCGCCGCTCCATCGCCCGCGCCCACTCCGCCACGCACCTCACGCACCAGGCGCTGCGCGACGCCCTCGGCCCGACGGCCGCCCAGGCCGGTTCGGAGAACCAGCCCGGCCGCTTCCGCTTCGACTTCGGTTCGCCGTCCGCCGTGCCCACGGCCGTGATGACGGACGTCGAGCAGAAGATCAACGAGGTCCTCTCGCGCGAACTCGACGTGCAGGCCGAGGTCATGTCGATCGACGACGCCAAGAAGCAGGGCGCCATCGCCGAGTTCGGCGAGAAGTACGGCGAGCGCGTCCGCGTCGTCACCATCGGCGACTTCTCCAAGGAGCTCTGCGGCGGCACGCATGTGCACAACACCGCCCAGCTCGGCCTGGTGAAGCTGCTCGGCGAGTCCTCCATCGGCTCGGGCGTGCGCCGTATCGAGGCCCTCGTGGGAGTCGACGCGTACAACTTCCTCGCCCGCGAGCACACGGTCGTCGCCCAGCTCCAGGAGCTGGTCAAGGGCCGCTCCGAGGAACTGCCGGAGAAGATCTCGGCGATGCTCGGCAAGCTCAAGGACGCCGAGAAGGAGATCGAGAAGTTCCGCGCGGAGAAGGTCCTCCAGGCCGCCGCCGGTCTCGCCGCCGGCGCCACCGACGTGCGCGGGGTCGCCCTGGTCACCGGCCAGGTCCCGGACGGCACCGGCGCCGACGACCTGCGCAAGCTGGTCCTCGACGTGCGCGGCCGCATCCAGGGCGGACGCCCCGCCGTGGTGGCCCTGTTCACGACGGTCAACGGCAAGCCACTGACGGTCATCGCCACGAACGAGGCCGCTCGTGAGCGCGGCCTGAAGGCCGGTGACCTGGTCCGCACGGCCGCCAAGACCCTCGGCGGCGGCGGTGGCGGCAAGCCGGACGTCGCCCAGGGGGGCGGCCAGAACCCGGCCGCCATCGGTGACGCCGTGGCCTCCGTCGAGCGACTCGTCGCGGAAACCGCCTGATGCGACGCGGCCGACGGCTCGCGATCGACGTCGGGGACGCCCGGATCGGGGTCGCCTCGTGCGACCCCGACGGGATCCTCGCCACCCCGGTGGAGACCGTGCCGGGACGCGATGTCCCGGCCGCCCACCGGCGGTTGCGGCAACTCGTGGAGGAGTACGAGCCGATCGAGGTCGTCGTCGGACTCCCTCGCTCCCTCAAGGGGGGCGAGGGGCCGGCCGCGGTCAAGGTCCGCGCGTTCGCTCAGGAGCTGGCCGGCGGGATCGCTCCCGTCGGTGTGCGGCTCGTGGACGAGAGGATGACCACAGTGACGGCCAGCCAGGGGCTGCGCGCCTCGGGCGTGAAGTCCAAAAAGGGCCGGTCTGTCATCGACCAGGCGGCCGCGGTCATCATTCTCCAGCAGGCACTGGAGTCCGAACGGGCGTCAGGTAAAGCTCCGGGCGAGGGCGTCGAAGTGGGCATCTGATCGCGATACGGTAACGTTCCGCGCGACCGGCGGCGTTCGAACAGCTGCCGCACAGCATCAAGAGGCGGAACGGTTGCCCTGCCACCCAGACGCGGCCGCCGCCTCGAGGCTTGTAGGGGATCGATGACTGAGTATGGCCGGGGCCCGGGCTCCGAACCGTGGCACCCCGAGGACCCGCTGTACGGGGACCAGGGGTGGGGGCAGCAGTCCGCCGACGGCCAGCCTGCCTACGGCGGCCAGGGGCAGTACCACCCTCAGCAGCAGCCGCAGCAGCATCCCCACCAGCAGCAGCCGCAGCAGTACGGCGACGAGTGGGGCACCGGTCAGCACGACCAGTACGGCCGGCAGCAGTACGGGGGCGGCCAGCAGTACGGCGGTCAGCAGCAGCACGGCGGCCAGGCGCAGGGTGGCGCTCAGCAGCAGTACGGCGGTCAGCAGCAGGGTGGCGGCTGGGAGACGGGTCAGCACGGTCATGTCCCGTACAACGCCGACCCGGTGGACCCGTACGGCGGTCAGCAGCAGCCTGTCGCGTACGGCGGTGAGCAGCCGGATCTCTACGGCACCCCCGACGCGTACCCGCCGCCGGAGCCGCCCGGCCGGCGCGGGGCCGCCGCGGAGCCGGAAACGAACTGGGACCCGGGCCCCGACCAGGGTGAGCACGCGTTCTTCGCCGGTGGCGGCGATGACGACGGCGACGACTACGACGACCCGCGCGACCGGGGCAGCCGGCGCGGCCGCGGCGGCAAGAAGCCGAAGAAGCGGCGCAGCGGATGCGCCTGCCTGGTCCTCACCGTGATCTTCGTGGGCGGTGTCGGCGGTGTCGGCTATTTCGGGTATCAGTTCTATCAGAACCGTTTCGGATCGGCGCCGGATTACGCGGGGTCCGGTAATGGCGAATCCGTTTCCGTGGACATTCCCAAGGGCGCGGGCGGCTATGTCATCGGCCAGCGTCTGAAGGAAGCGGGCGTCATCAAGAGCGTGGACGCCTTCGTTGCGGCGCAGGAGCAGAATCCGCGGGGCAAGTTCATTCAGGAAGGCGGATATAACCTCGAGAAGGAAATGTCGGCCCAAAGCGCGGTCGAGATGATGCTCAGCCCGAGCAGCCGGAACAACCTGATCATTGCTGAGGGCCGCCGGAACGTGTGGGTCTACGAGCAGATCGACAGGCGGCTCGGCGTCGCCAAGGGGACCACGCAAGAGGTCGCGAAGAAGGACTACAAGAAGCTCGGACTGCCCTCCTGGGCCATGAACGAGCCGAATGTGAAGGACCCCTTGGAAGGGTTCCTCTACCCGTCCAGCTACGGCGTCGCCAAGGGCGGAAAGCCCGAGACGGTCCTGAAGCAGATGGTGTCGCGGGCGACCGAGAAGTACGAGGCCTACGGCGTCGAGAAGAAGGCCAAGAGCCTTGGCCTCGACAGCCCGTGGCAGCTGATCACGGTGGCGAGTCTCGCGCAGGCCGAGGGCACGAGCCACGACGACTTCCGCAAAATGGCAGAGGTCGTCTACAACCGCCTCAAGCCCGGCAACGTTCAGACGAACGGAATGCTGGAGTTCGACTCCACATACAACTACGTCAAGAACCAGAGCAAGATCGACCTGAGCCTCACCGCGCTGCGCAAGTACGACAACCGCTACAACACGTACTACTACAAGGGCCTGCCGCCGGGGCCGATCGGAAACCCGGGTGAGGAAGCTCTGAAGGGCGCCGTCGACCCGACCGGCGACGGTTGGTACTACTTCATCTCGATGGACGGCAAGACCAGCGAGTTCACCAAGACGAACGCGGAACACCAGAAGCTGGTCGACAAGTGGAACGCGTCGAGGAAGAACTGATGCCGGCAATCAGAAGGGCGGCCGTACTCGGGTCGCCCATCGCCCACTCCCTTTCCCCGGTGCTGCACCGCGCCGCCTACGAGGAATTGGGCCTGACGGACTGGTCCTACGACCGCTTCGAGGTCGACGAGGTCGCCCTGCCCGACTTCCTGGCCGGGCTCGGCCCTGAGTGGGCGGGCCTCTCGCTGACCATGCCGCTGAAGCGTGCGGTGATCCCGCTGCTCGACACGATCAGTGACACGGCCGCCTCCGTCGAGGCCGTCAACACCGTCGTCCTCACCGAGGACGGGCACAAGGTCGGCGACAACACCGACATCCCCGGCATGGTCGCCGCCCTCGCCGAGCGCGGCATCGACAAGGTCGAGTCCGCCGCGATCCTGGGCGCGGGCGCCACCGCCTCCTCCGCGCTCGCCGCCCTGTCGCGGATCTGCGCCGGCGAGATCGTCGCGTACGTACGCAGCGACGCCCGCGCCGCCGAGATGCGGGAGTGGGGCGAGCGGCTCGACGTGGACGTGAAGATCGGGAAGTGGTCGGACGCGGCGCGTGCCTTCACCGCGCCGCTGGTCGTCGCCACGACGCCCGCCGGGACCACGGACGCCCTCGCCTCCGACATCCCCGAACGGCCCGGCACCCTCTTCGACGTCCTCTACGACCCCTGGCCGACACAGCTCGCGGCCCGCTGGTCCGGGTACGGCGGAGCGGTCGTCAGCGGGCTCGACCTGCTGGTGCACCAGGCCGTCCTCCAGGTCGAGCAGATGACGGGGCGCGCCCCGGCGCCGCTCGGTGCGATGCGCCGGGCGGGGGAGCGGGCGCTCGCCGGCTGACCCGGGCCGCGTCCGTCCAGGCGTCCGTCTGATGGACCGGGGGCCGGGTCGGGTGCGCGGACGTGGGAGGATCAGGGGTGGCGGGCCAGGGCCGCGCACCCGGCCGCGCCATCGCAGTTCGAGGCGCGAGCAAGAGGAGCACCGTTGAGCAGGTTGCGCTGGCTGACCGCGGGGGAGTCCCACGGACCCGCACTTGTCGCGACGCTGGAGGGACTTCCCGCCGGCGTGCCGATCACCACGGAGATGGTGGCGGACCACCTGGCCCGGCGGCGGCTCGGCTATGGACGCGGCGCGCGGATGAAGTTCGAGCGCGACGAGGTGACCTTCCTCGGCGGCGTGCGCCACGGCCTCACCATGGGCTCGCCGGTCGCGGTCATGGTGGGCAACACCGAGTGGCCCAAGTGGGAGCAGGTCATGTCGGCCGACCCGGTCGACCCCGAGATCCTCGCCGATCTGGCGCGCAACGCGCCGCTGACCCGGCCCCGACCCGGTCACGCCGACCTCGCAGGTATGCAGAAGTACGGCTTCGACGAGGCCCGGCCGATCCTGGAGCGCGCCTCCGCCCGTGAGACGGCGGCCCGCGTCGCGCTCGGCGCCATCGCCCGCTCCTACCTCAAGGAGACAGCCGGCATCGAGATCGTCAGCCACGTCACCGAGCTGGCGAGCGCCAAGGCGCCCTACGGCGTCTACCCGACCCCGGCCGACGTCGACAAGCTCGACGCCGACCCGGTGCGCTGCCTGGACGCGGACGCGTCGAAGGCGATGGTCGCGGAGATCGACCAGGCCCACAAGGACGGCGACACCCTCGGCGGCGTCGTCGAGGTCCTCGCCTACGGCGTGCCGGTGGGCCTCGGCTCGCACGTGCACTGGGACCGGCGTCTTGACGCCCGGCTCGCTGCGGCCCTCATGGGCATCCAGGCCATCAAGGGTGTCGAGGTCGGCGACGGCTTCGAGCTCGCGCGTGTGCCCGGTTCGAAGGCGCACGACGAGATCGTGACCACGGACGAGGGCATCAAGCGCACGTCGGGCCGCTCCGGCGGCACCGAGGGCGGCCTCACCACCGGTGAACTGCTGCGTGTGCGCGCCGCGATGAAGCCCATCGCGACCGTCCCGCGCGCGCTGGCCACCATCGACGTGGCGACCGGCGAGGCCGCGAAGGCCCACCACCAGCGCTCCGACGTGTGCGCGGTCCCGGCCGCCGGCATCGTCGCCGAAGCCATGGTCGCGCTCGTGCTCGCCGACGCTGTCGCGGAGAAGTTCGGCGGCGACAGCGTCCCCGAGACCCGGCGCAACGTGCAGTCGTACCTCGACCACCTCCAGATCCGGTGACCGGCCCGCTGGTCGTGCTCGTCGGCCCGATGGGCGTCGGCAAGTCCACGGTGGGGGAGCTGCTCGCCGAGTGGCTGGGCTGCCCCTACCGGGACACCGACGCGGACATCGTGGCCGCTCAGGGCCGCCCCATCGCGGACATCTTCGTGGATGAGGGCGAGCCCCACTTCCGCGAACTCGAGCGGCAGGCCGTGCACGCGGCCGTCGCCGAGCACACCGGTGTGCTCGCACTCGGCGGCGGAGCGATCCTCGACGAGTCGACGCGCGCGCTGCTCGCACCGCACCCCGTCGTCTATCTGTCGATGGACGTCGAGGAGGCGGTCAAGCGGACCGGTCTCAACACGGCCCGTCCGCTGCTCGCCGTCAACCCGCGCCGCCAGTGGCGCGAGCTGATGGAGGCCCGCCGCCATCTGTACACCGAAGTCGCCCGCGTCGTCGTACCCACTGACGACCGCACCCCCGAAGAGGTCGCCCGCGCGGTCCTCGACGCCCTGGAGTTGAAGAAGGCATGACCGAGCAGCAGGTGACCCGGATCCAGGTCGGAGGCACGGCGGGCACCGACCCGTACGAGGTCCTCGTCGGACGTCAGCTCCTCGGCGAACTCGGCGGTCTGATCGGAGAGTCCGCCCAGCGCGTCGCGATCATCCACCCCGAGGCGCTCGCCGAGACCGGTGAGGCGCTGCGCGGCGACCTCGCCGACCAGGGCTTCGAGGTCGTCGCCATTCAGGTGCCCAACGCCGAGGAGGCCAAGACCGCCGAGGTCGCCGCCTACTGCTGGAAGGCGCTCGGCCAGTCCGGCTTCACCCGCACCGACGTCATCGTCGGCGTGGGCGGCGGTGCCACCACGGACCTCGCCGGGTTCGTGGCCGCGACCTGGCTGCGCGGGGTGCGCTGGATCGCCGTGCCGACCACCGTGCTCGGCATGGTGGACGCGGCCGTCGGCGGCAAGACCGGGATCAACACCGCCGAGGGCAAGAACCTCGTGGGGTCCTTCCACCCGCCGGCCGGAGTGCTCTGTGACCTCGCGGCCCTCGACTCACTGCCGGTCAACGACTTCGTGTCCGGCCTCGCGGAGATCATCAAGGCCGGCTTCATCGCCGACCCGGCGATCCTCGACCTGATCGAGTCCGACCCCGAGGCGGCGCGCTCCCCGCAGGGCCCGCACACCGCCGAGCTCATCGAGCGCTCCATCAAGGTCAAGGCCGAGGTCGTCTCCGGCGACCTCAAGGAGTCGGGCCTGCGCGAGATCCTCAACTACGGGCACACCCTCGCGCACGCCATCGAGAAGAACGAGCGCTACAAGTGGCGGCACGGCGCCGCCGTCTCCGTCGGCATGCACTTCGCCGCCGAACTCGGCCGTCTCGCCGGACGCCTGGACGACGCGACCGCCGACCGGCACCGCACCGTCCTCGAGTCGGTCGGGCTGCCCCTGAGCTACCGCTACGACCAGTGGCCCAAGCTCCTGGAGAACATGAAGGTCGACAAGAAGTCCCGCGGCAACCTGCTGCGGTTCATCGTCCTCGACGGCCTCGCCAAGCCGACGGTCCTCGAAGGACCCGACCCGGCCGTGCTCCTCGCGGCGTACGGCGAAGTGGCCGAATAGCTCCCGTCTTCGGGCACTTCGCGACGTCCCCGGCCGTTCACACAACGGCGGCCGGGGAAGGTACCGTTCGGTAGCGCCTTGTTCGCCGGCGCCAGTTGCCTGTACGAGACGGAGTCGCACCGGATGCAGCACGCCGTGGGTTCGCCGCTGCCGCCGCCCCCTCAGCCGGGGCACGGACCGGCCGCCGGCTGGTCCCAGGCCGCGCATCACCCGGGCGCCCACCCGGGCCCCGGACCGGCGGGTCCGCCACCGTCTGCCCCGGGCTTCGCGGGCCCACCCGGCCCCTCGGGCCCGGCCCCGCACGCACCCGCCCCGCACGCACCCGCGCCGCACGCTCCGGCGCCCGCCCCGCACCAACCCGTGCCGCATCCTCAGGCCCCGCACAGCCCGCCGCCGCAGGGTCAGCCCCCGCACCCGGGCATCCCTCAGCACGCCCACCAGCAGTCCCCTCAGCCGCCCTCGCGGGACACCACGGGCCATGTGCAGCTCCCGCCCGGCGGCCCCGTCGCCATGCCCAGCCCGCCGCCCGCGGCCGGCACCGCCGACGCCACCGCCACGACGCTCGCCGTCCTGCTCATCGGCCCCGCCGGCGCGGGCAAGACGAGCGTCGCCAAGTACTGGGCCGACCAGCGCCGCGTTCCCACGGCCCACATCAGCCTCGACGACGTACGCGAGTGGGTGCGCTCCGGCTTCGCCGACCCGCAGTCGGGGTGGAACGACCACTCCGAGGCCCAGTACCGCCTCGCCCGCCGCACCTGCGGGTTCGCCGCGCGCAACTTCCTGGCCAACGGCATCTCGTGCATCCTCGACGACGCCGTCTTCCCGGACCGCCCGGTCGTGGGTCTCGGCGGCTGGAAGCGGCACGTGGGCCCCGGCCTGCTGCCCGTGGTGCTGCTCCCCGGCCTGGAGATCGTCCTCGAGCGCAACGCTGAGCGCAGCGGGAACCGCCGCCTCACGGACGAGGAGGTCGCCCGCATCCACGGCCGCATGGCCGGCTGGTACGGCTCGGGCCTGCCCATCATCGACAACTCCCAGATGGACGTGCCCACCACGGCCCGCGTCCTGGACGACGTACTCGCCCGCTCGATCGCGAGCCCGCCCCAGTGGTAGCGGGCCCCCGGCCGGCCGTACAGCCCCCTGGACCGGCCTCCTCGCCGCCCGTCCGGACGCGCTGACCGGGCCGCGTCTCCCCACCGCTCGTACGCTCGATTCATGTCAGAGGTGTACGCGGCCCGTAGGGACCGGCTGAGGGAGCGCGCTGCGGCGGGCGGCAGTGCGGCCGTCCTCGTCTCGCGCCCCGCCAACGTTCGCTATCTCGCGGGTGCGGCGCCGCACGGCGCCGTACTCCTGCTGGGGAAGGGCCCCGACGCCGAAGGTGACGTCCTGATGTGCCGGATGCCGCCCAGCGAGCAGCCCGCCGAGGGACGGCCCGACGAGTCGCTGCGCATCCAGGTGCTCGATGCGCCCGGCGGGGACCCCGCCGTCGCGGCCGCCGGCGTCGCGCTCTCCCTGGGGGCGGATTCGCTCGCCGTGGAGGAACACCATCTGACTGTGGCCAGGCACCGGGCGCTCGGCTCCGTGGCGCCCCGGCTGCGCCTCGCCGACCTGGGTGGCGCCGTGGAGCAGCTGAGGCTCGTCAAGGACGAGGACGAGATCTCCTGCCTGCGCATCGCCGCCGAGATCGGCGATCAGGCCCTCGGCGAACTGCTCGAATCGATCCTCGTCGGCCGCACCGAACGCCATCTCGCCCTGGAGCTGGAGCGCCGTCTGGTCGACCACGGCGCCGACGGCCCCGCCTTCCCGACCTCGGTCGGCACCGGACCGAACTCGGGCCGCGGCGCCCACCGCCCCACCGATCGTCGCGTCGAAGAGGGCGACTTCCTCTCGGTCTGCCTCGGCGCCGCCTACCGCGGATACCGCTGCGAGATCGGCCGTACGTTCGTCATCGGCACCTCGCCCGCGGACTGGCAGATCGACCTGTACGACCTGGTCTTCGCAGCCCAGAGGGCAGGCCGGGAGAGCCTGGCACCCGGCGCCGAGTGCCGTGAGGTGGACCGCGCGGCACGCCATGTACTGGACTCCGCGGGGTACGCGGACGGCCTCTCACAGCTCACCGGACACGGTGTCGGACTCGAAATCGACGAGGAGCCGCAGTTGGCCCCCGCAGCCATGGGTAAACTGGACCTTTGTGTGCCGGTCACCGTCGAACCGGGGGTCCACCTCCCGGGCCGGGGCGGTGTCCGGATCGATGACACGCTCGTCGTGCGCCCCGAGGCGGACGGCGGACCCGAGCTACTCACCATTACGACCAAGGAGCTGCTCGCGCTGTAACGGCGCGCGCCCCCGGGGTCGTCCATCGTCAGTCCAGGAGATTCCGCAACCGTGGCTTCCACGAACGACCTCAAGAACGGCCTGGTGCTCAAGCTCGACGGGGGCCAGCTCTGGTCCGTCGTCGAGTTCCAGCACGTCAAGCCCGGCAAGGGCCCTGCCTTTGTGCGCACCAAGCTCAAGAACGTGCTCTCCGGGAAGGTCGTCGACAAGACCTTCAACGCCGGCGTCAAGGTCGAGACGGCCACGATCGACAAGCGCGACATGCAGTTCTCGTACATGGACGGCGAGTACTTCGTCTTCATGGACATGCAGACGTACGACCAGCTCATGGTCGACCGCAAGTCTGTCGGTGACGCCGCCAACTTCCTGATCGAGGGCTTCACCGCCTCCGTCGCGCAGCACGAGGGCGAGGTGCTCTTCGTCGAGCTGCCGGCCGCCGTCGAGCTTGTCGTCCAGGAGACCGAGCCGGGCGTCCAGGGCGACCGCTCCACCGGTGGGACCAAGCCCGCCACGCTGGAGACCGGCCACCAGATCCAGGTGCCGCTCTTCATCACGACCGGCGAGAAGATCAAGGTCGACACCCGCACGAGCGACTACCTCGGCCGGGTGAACAGCTAACCGTGGCTGCTCGCAACACGGCCCGCAAGCGCGCCTTCCAGATCCTTTTCGAGGCAGACCAGCGCGGAGTCGACGTCCAGACGGTCCTCGCGGACTGGATCCGGCACTCCCGGTCCGACACCCGGCAGCCGCCGGTCAGCGAGTACACGATGGAGCTGGTCGAGGGATACGCGCGCAAGACCGCGCGTATCGACGAGCTCATCTCGCAGTACGCCGTCGGGTGGACCCTGGACAGGATGCCGGTCGTCGACCGCAACATCCTGCGCCTGGGCGCCTACGAGCTCGTCTGGGTCGACGACACCCCGGACGCCGTGGTGCTCGACGAGGCTGTGCAGCTCGCCAAGGAGTTCTCCACGGACGACTCCCCGGCCTTCGTCAACGGGCTTCTGGGCCGCTTCAAGGACCTGAAGCCGACGCTGCGCCGCGACGAGGCGTAGCAGGCGGACAGCGACAGCCGTCAGGCCCGGAGCGGAACACTGTTCAGTGTTCCGCTCCGGGCCTGATGCTTTTCCGGGACTCCGGGACTCCGGGGCGCGGGCGGCTGAGGGACACGGGGCTGCAGGGCACAAGAACGCCGGAGGGGCGGGCCGCGAAAACGCGGACCCGCCCCTCCGGCGTGACGTTTCTGCCGACTTTCTGACTGTTCAGAGGTCGTCGTGAGCGACAGCGCGACGCGCGTCGGCGTCCAGGACGCCCCAGCTGATGAGCTGCTCGGTGAGGACCGAGGGCGACTGGTCGTAAATCACGGCGAGGGTGCGCAGATCGTCCTGGCGGATCGACAGCACCTTGCCGTTGTAGTCACCGCGCTGGGACTGGATCGTCGCCGCGTAGCGCTGCAGGGGGCCCGCCTTCTCCGGCGGGACATGGGCCAGGCGCTCCAGGTCGAGAACGAGCTTCGGCGGGGGCTCGGCCGCACCGCCCGGCGTGGTGCCCGGCAGGAGCTCCTGCACCGGCACCCCGTAGAAGTCCGCCAGCTCGGCGAGGCGCTGCACGGTCACGGCACGGTCGCCGCGCTCGTACGAACCGACCACGACCGCCTTCCAGCGTCCCTGGGACTTCTCCTCGACACCGTGGAGGGAAAGGCCCTGCTGGGTGCGGATGGCGCGGAGCTTGGCCCCGAGCTGTTTGGCGTATTCGCTGGACATATAGCTCCCGGACGCTGTATCAACGTGCGGCTCCGCCGCGTGGCTGGTAACTCACTGTGAGGTTACGCAGCGTTACTTGGCTGCGTCAAGCCGAGTGGTCCGTTACCGACCTTCCCTCGGAACGGCGTGTCTCGCACCTCCAGGGGGGTGATCAGTGGCGTTGCGGGCCTGGTACCGTGGATGGCGCAAATCCGACGTCCTTTAAGGTCCGTCCCGTGAGGCGGAGAAGGGGGTCCGTTTTTTATGGACATCAGCAGTTCCGATGAGGCACGCCCCGTACTCGAGGGCCCCGACATCGCGCGGGTACTGACCCGCATCGCTCACGAGATCGTCGAGCGCGCCAAGGGCGCCGAAGACGTCGTGCTCCTGGGCATTCCCACCCGCGGCGTCTTCCTGGCCCGCCGGCTCGCGGACAAGCTCGAAGAGATCACCGGACAGAAGATCCCGGTCGGCTCCCTCGACATCACCATGTACCGCGACGACCTGCGCATGCACCCGCCGCGTGCGCTGGCCCGCACGGAGATCCCCGCCGACGGCATCGACGGCCGCCTCGTCGTCCTGGTCGACGACGTGCTCTTCTCCGGCCGCACCATCCGCGCCGCACTCGACGCCCTGAACGACATCGGGCGCCCCCGCGCCGTGCAGCTCGCGGTCCTCGTCGACCGCGGCCACCGCGAACTCCCCATTCGAGCCGACTACGTCGGCAAGAACCTCCCCACGTCGCTGCGGGAGACGGTCAAGGTCCAGCTCGCCGAGGAGGACGGACGCGACTCCGTGCTGCTCGGCGCCAAGCGGACCGCTCCGGCCGGCGAGCAGTAGCCACCCTCAGCCCGACCCTGAGGGTGCTGCCGCGCGCCTGTATGCCCGAATACTCCTGAACTTTCCTACGGAGCCTCCCCGATGATGCGACACCTCATCTCGGCCGCCGACCTCACCCGCGACGACGCCGTCCTCATCCTCGACACCGCCGAGGAGATGGCCCGGGTCGCCGACCGGCCGATCAAGAAGCTGCCCGCCCTGCGCGGCCGGACGATCTGCAACCTCTTCTTCGAGGACTCGACCCGTACCCGGATCTCCTTCGAGGCCGCCGAGAAGCGCCTCTCCGCGGACGTCATCAACTTCGCCGCCAAGGGATCCAGCGTCTCCAAGGGCGAGTCCCTCAAGGACACCGCCCAGACCCTTGAGGCGATGGGCGTCGACGCCGTCGTCATCCGGCACGGTGCCTCCGGCGCGCCCTACCGCCTCGCCACCTCGGGCTGGATCGACGCCCCGGTCATCAACGCGGGCGACGGCACCCATCAGCACCCCACACAGGCGCTCCTCGACGCGTTCACGATGCGCCGCCGCCTCGTCGGCCGCGACGCCGGACTCGGCAAGGACCTCGAGGGCAAGCGCATCACGCTCGTCGGGGACGTCCTGCACAGCCGCGTGGCCCGCTCGAACGTCGACCTGCTGCACACCCTCGGCGCCGAGGTCACCCTCGTCGCCCCGCCCACCCTCGTCCCGGTCGGCGTCGAGACCTGGCCCTGCGAGGTGTCGTACGACCTCGACAGCACCCTGCCGAAGTCAGACGCCGTCATGATGCTGCGCGTCCAGCGCGAGCGGATGAACGCCGCCTTCTTCCCGACCGAGCGCGAGTACTCGCGGCGCTACGGCCTGGACGGCGACCGCATGGCGAAGATGCCCGAGCACGCCATCGTGATGCACCCGGGCCCGATGGTCCGCGGCATGGAGATCACCGCTGAGGTCGCCGACTCCGACCGCTGCACGGTCATCGAGCAGGTCGCCAACGGCGTCTCCATCCGCATGGCCGTCCTGTACCTGCTTCTGGGCGGCAACGAGCCCGCCGTCACCCACACCCGTACCGAGGAGAAGTAAGAACCATGAGCAAGATCCTTATCCGTGGTGCGAAGGTGCTCGGCGGCGAGCAGCAGGACGTCCTGATCGACGGCTCCGTCATCGAGGCGGTCGGCACCGGCCTGTCCGCCGAGGGCGCCGAGATCGTCGAGGCCGACGGCAAGGTCCTCCTGCCGGGCCTCGTCGACCTGCACACCCACCTGCGCGAGCCGGGCCGCGAGGACTCCGAGACCGTTCTCACCGGCACCCGGGCCGCCGCCTCCGGTGGCTACACCGCCGTGTTCGCGATGGCCAACACCTTCCCCGTCGCCGACACCGCCGGCGTCGTCGAGCAGGTCTACCGGCTCGGCCAGGAGTCCGGCTACTGCGACGTGCAGCCCATCGGAGCCGTCACCGTCGGCCTGGAGGGCAAGAAGCTCGCCGAGCTCGGCGCCATGCACGAGTCCGCCGCCGGCGTCACCGTCTTCTCCGACGACGGCAAGTGCGTGGACGACGCGGTGATCATGCGCCGCGCCCTGGAGTACGTGAAGGCCTTCGGCGGCGTCGTCGCCCAGCACGCGCAGGAGCCCCGCCTGACCGAGGGCGCCCAGATGAACGAGGGCATCGTCTCGGCCGAGCTCGGGCTCGGCGGCTGGCCCGCCGTCGCCGAGGAGTCGATCATCGCCCGCGATGTGCTGCTCGCCGAGCACGTCGGCTCCCGCGTGCACATCTGCCACCTCTCCACGGCCGGCAGCGTCGAGATCGTGCGCTGGGCCAAGTCCCGCGGCATCGACGTGACCGCCGAGGTCACCCCGCACCACCTGCTCCTCACCGACGAGATGGCGCGCACGTACAACCCCGTCTACAAGGTCAACCCGCCGCTGCGCACCGAGCGCGACGTCATGGCCCTGCGCGAGGCGCTCGCCGACGGCACGATCGACATCGTCGCCACCGACCACGCCCCGCACCCGCACGAGGACAAGGACTGCGAGTGGGCCGCGGCCGCCATGGGCATGGTCGGGCTCGAGACCGCCCTGTCCGTCGTGCAGCAGACGATGGTCGAGACCGGGCTGCTCGACTGGGCCGGCGTGGCCGACCGCATGTCCGTCAAGCCCGCGCAGATCGGCGGGGCCAACGGCCACGGCCGGCCCGTCTCGGCAGGTGAGCCCGCGAACCTCGTCCTGGTCGACGCCGATTACCGTGGAGCCGTGGACCCCGCCGGCTTCGCCTCGCGCAGCCGCAACACGCCCTACGAGGGGCGTGAGCTCCCCGGGCGCGTCACGCACACGTGGCTGCGGGGCAAGGCCACGCTCGTCGACGGGAAGCTCGCGTGACACGACTGACGCAACCACTGGCAGTGCTCGCCGCCGAACAGAAGTCGGCGGACGTGACGGACTGGCCCGACCGGATCGGCTGGATCGTCGGACTGCTCCTCTTCATCACGCTCGTCTACTGGCTGATGCGCCAGGGGTGGAAGTGGCGCGGCACCCTCCAGGGCGACCTGCCGCCGCTCCCCGCCGCGCCGTCCGCGCCGGGTCCGGCCAGACTTGAGCTGAGCGGCCGGTACCACGGCTCCACGACCGCGGGGCAGTGGCTCGACCGCATCGTGGCGCACGGTCTCGGCACCCGCAGCCGCGTCGAGCTCACGCTCACGGACGCGGGTCTGGACGTCGTACGCCCCGGAGCCACGGACTTCTTCATCCCCGTCGCACAGCTGCGCGAGGCCCGGCTCGACAAGGGCATCGCCGGCAAGGTCCTCACGGAGGGCGGTCTCCTGATCGTCACCTGGGGGCACGGCGACAAGCTGATCGACTCCGGCTTCCGCTCCGACCACGCGGCGGAGCAGGCCGAGTGGGTCGAGACCCTCAACAACATGATCGACACGAACAGCACAAGCAGTACAAGCAACACAAGCAGCACGAGCAGCACGACCATCACGACGGAAGGCACCGCACGATGACGACCTCCACCCGGGGAGCCGCCAACGCTCCCGCCGTACTCGTCCTGGAGGACGGCCGCATCTTCCGCGGCCGCGCCTACGGGGCCGTGGGGGAGACCTTCGGTGAGGCGGTGTTCAACACCGGCATGACCGGTTACCAGGAGACGCTGACCGACCCGTCGTACCACCGCCAGGTCGTCGTGATGACCGCCCCGCACGTCGGCAACACCGGCGTGAACGACGAGGACCCCGAGTCGAAGCAGATCTGGGTCGCGGGTTACGTCGTGCGGGACCCCGCGCGCGTGCCCTCCAACTGGCGCTCGCAGCGCTCCCTCGACGAGGAGCTGCGCAAGCAGGGCGTCGTCGGCATCAGCGGCATCGACACCCGCGCCCTCACCCGCCACCTGCGCGAGCGCGGCGCCATGCGCGTCGGCATCTTCTCCGGCAACGCGCTGCCCGACGTCGGCACGATGCTCGCCGAGGTGCGCCAGGCGCCCGAGATGAAGGGCGCGAACCTCGCCGCCGAGGTCGCCACCAAGGAGACGTACGTCGTCCCCGCGATCGGTGAGAAGCGCTTCACCGTCGCCGCCGTCGACCTCGGCATCAAGGGCATGACCCCGCACCGGATGGCCGAGCGCGGCATCGAGGTGCACGTGCTGCCCGCGACGGCCACGGCCGAGGACATCTACGCCGTCCAGCCCGACGGCGTGTTCTTCTCCAACGGCCCGGGCGACCCGGCCACCGCCGACGGCCCCGTCGCGGTCATGCGGGAGGTCCTCTCCCGGAAGACCCCGCTGTTCGGCATCTGCTTCGGCAACCAGATCCTCGGCCGCGCCCTCGGCTTCGGCACCTACAAGCTGAAGTACGGCCACCGCGGCATCAACCAGCCGGTGCAGGACCGCACGACCGGCAAGGTCGAGGTCACCGCGCACAACCACGGATTCGCCGTCGACGCACCGCTCGACAAGGTCTCCGACACCCCCTTCGGCCGCGCCGAGGTCTCCCACGTCTGCCTGAACGACCAGGTCGTCGAGGGGCTCCACCTCCTCGACCAGCCGGCCTTCAGCGTCCAGTACCACCCCGAGGCAGCGGCGGGCCCGCACGACGCGGCCTACCTGTTCGATCGTTTCATCTCGCTCCTGGAGGGCCAGCGTGCCTAAGCGCACCGATATCCAGTCCGTCCTGGTCATCGGTTCCGGACCGATCGTCATCGGCCAGGCCGCCGAGTTCGATTACTCGGGCACCCAGGCCTGCCGCATCCTGCGCGCCGAGGGCCTGCGGGTCATCCTCGTGAACTCCAACCCGGCGACGATCATGACCGACCCGGAGATCGCCGACGCCACGTACGTCGAGCCGATCACCCCCGAGTTCGTCGAGAAGATCATCGCCAAGGAGCGCCCCGACGCGCTCCTGCCCACCCTCGGTGGCCAGACCGCGCTCAACACCGCGATCTCCATGCATGAGAACGGCGTCCTCGAGAAGTACGGCGTCGAGCTCATCGGCGCCAACGTCGAGGCCATCAACAAGGGCGAGGACCGCGACCTCTTCAAGGGCGTCGTCGAGGCCGTCAAGGCCAAGATCGGACACGGCGAGTCCGCCCGCTCGGTCATCTGCCACACCATGGACGACGTCATCAAGGGCGTCGACACGCTCGGCGGCTACCCCGTCGTCGTCCGCCCCTCCTTCACGATGGGCGGCGCGGGCTCCGGCTTCGCGCACGACGAGGAGGAGCTGCGCCGCATCGCCGGCCAGGGCCTGACCCTGTCTCCCACCACCGAGGTGCTCCTGGAGGAGTCCATCCTCGGCTGGAAGGAGTACGAGCTCGAGCTGATGCGCGACAAGAACGACAACGTCGTGGTCGTCTGCTCCATCGAGAACTTCGACCCGATGGGCGTCCACACGGGTGACTCGATCACCGTCGCCCCCGCGATGACGCTCACCGACCGCGAGTACCAGCGCCTGCGCGACATCGGCATCGCGATCATCCGCGAGGTCGGCGTCGACACCGGCGGCTGCAACATCCAGTTCGCGATCGACCCGGCCGACGGCCGGATCATCGTCATCGAGATGAACCCGCGCGTCTCCCGCTCCTCGGCGCTCGCGTCGAAGGCCACCGGCTTCCCGATCGCCAAGATCGCCGCCAAGCTGGCCGTCGGCTACACGCTCGACGAGATCCCGAACGACATCACCGAGAAGACGCCGGCCTCCTTCGAGCCGACGCTCGACTACGTGGTCGTGAAGGCCCCGCGGTTCGCCTTCGAGAAGTTCCCGTCCGCCGACTCCACCCTCACCACCACCATGAAGTCGGTGGGCGAGGCCATGGCGATCGGCCGCAACTTCACCGAGGCCCTCCAGAAGGCGCTGCGCTCCCTGGAGAAGAAGGGCAGCCAGTTCACCTTCGTCGGCGAGCCCGGCGACAAGGCCGAGCTCCTGGCCGAGGCCGTCCGTCCGACCGACGGCCGTATCAACACCGTCATGCAGGCCATCCGTGCCGGCGCCACGCAGGAAGAGGTCTTCGAGTACACGAAGATCGACCCCTGGTTCGTCGACCAGCTCTTCCTCATCAAGGAGCTCGCCGACGGGCTGGCCGCCGCCGAGCGCCTCGACGTCGACCTGATCGCCGAGGCCAAGCGGC
This sequence comes from Streptomyces sp. NPDC055140, assembly GCF_053607285.1. NCBI lineage: Bacteria > Bacillati > Actinomycetota > Actinomycetes > Kitasatosporales > Streptomycetaceae > Streptomyces > Streptomyces sp. NPDC055140. The sequence goes on from NZ_JBSGTG010000023.1 coordinate 25,051, forward strand.
ACGGCTTCTCCGACGCGCAGATCGCCGAGATCCGAGGCCTGCGCGAGGACGTCGTCCGCGAGGTCAGGCACGCGCTCGGCGTCCGCCCGGTCTACAAGACGGTCGACACCTGCGCCGCCGAGTTCGCCGCGAAGACCCCGTACTTCTACTCCTCGTACGACGAGGAGACCGAGGTCGCGCCGCGCACCAAGCCCGCGGTGATCATCCTGGGCTCCGGTCCGAACCGCATCGGCCAGGGCATCGAGTTCGACTACTCCTGCGTCCACGCCTCCTTCGCGCTGAGCGACGCCGGCTACGAGACCGTGATGGTCAACTGCAACCCGGAGACCGTGTCCACGGACTACGACACCTCCGACCGCCTGTACTTCGAGCCGCTGACGCTCGAGGACGTCCTGGAGATCGTCCACGCGGAGTCCCTCGCGGGCCCGATCGCGGGCGTCGTCGTCCAGCTCGGCGGCCAGACCCCGCTCGGCCTGTCGCAGGCACTCAAGGACAACGGCGTACCGGTCGTGGGCACCCCGCCCGAGGCCATCCACGCCGCCGAGGACCGCGGCGCCTTCGGCCGCGTCCTCGCCGAGGCCGGACTGCCCGCGCCCAAGCACGGCACGGCGACCACCTTCTCCGAGGCCAAGGCCATCGCCGACGAGATCGGCTACCCGGTCCTCGTACGCCCGTCGTACGTCCTCGGCGGCCGCGGCATGGAGATCGTGTACGACGAGACCCGCCTCGCCTCGTACATCGAGGAGTCCACGGAGATCTCCCCGTCCCGCCCCGTCCTCGTCGACCGCTTCCTCGACGACGCGATCGAGATCGACGTGGACGCGCTCTACGACGGTGAAGAGCTCTACCTCGGCGGCGTCATGGAGCACATCGAGGAGGCCGGTATCCACTCCGGCGACTCGGCGTGCGCCCTGCCCCCGATCACGCTGGGCGGCTTCGACATCAAGCGCCTGCGCGCCTCGACCGAGGCCATCGCCAAGGGCGTCGGCGTCCGCGGCCTGATCAACATCCAGTTCGCCATGGCCGGCGACATCCTGTACGTCCTCGAGGCGAACCCGCGTGCCTCGCGCACCGTCCCCTTCACCTCGAAGGCGACCGCGGTGCCGCTCGCCAAGGCCGCCGCACGCATCTCGCTCGGCGCGACCGTGGCCGAGCTGCGCGCGGAGGGCCTGCTCCCCAAGACCGGCGACGGCGGCACCCTGCCGCTGGACGCGCCGATCTCCGTCAAGGAGGCCGTGATGCCGTGGAGCCGCTTCCGCGACGTCCACGGACGCGGCGTGGACACCGTCCTCGGTCCGGAGATGCGCTCCACCGGCGAGGTCATGGGCATCGACTCGGTCTTCGGCACGGCGTACGCCAAGTCGCAGGCCGGCGCGTACGGCCCGCTGCCGACGAAGGGCCGCGCGTTCATCTCGGTCGCCAACCGGGACAAGCGCACGATGATCTTCCCGGCGCGCGAGCTCGTCGCGCACGGCTTCGAGCTGCTCGCCACGTCCGGCACCGCCGAGGTGCTGCGCCGCAACGGCATCAACGCCACGGTCGTGCGCAAGCTCAGCGAGGGCGAGGGCCCGAACGGCGAGAAGACGATCGTCCAGCTCATCCACGACGGCCAGGTCGACCTCATCGTCAACACCCCGTACGGCACGGGCGGCCGCCTCGACGGCTACGAGATCCGTACCGCGGCGGTGGCGCGCAGCGTCCCGTGCCTGACCACGGTGCAGGCCCTCGCGGCCGCCGTACAGGGCATCGACGCCCTCAACCACGGTGACGTGGGCGTCCGTTCACTCCAGGAACACGCGGAACACCTGACCGCGGCCCGCGACTAGCAGCCCACTGAGGGGGACATCGGAAACGGTGTCCCCCTCCGTGTGAGGACACCCACGATGTACAAACTCTTCTTCAACCTCGTCTTCAAGCGCATGGACCCGGAGAAGGCCCACTACCTGGCCTTCCGCTGGATCCGCCTCGCGGCCCGCGTCCCCGTGCTCCGCACGTTCGTCGCGGCCGTCCTCGCGCCCCGCCACAAGGAGCTGCGCACGGAGGCCCTCGGCCTGCGCATGCACGGCCCCTTCGGGCTCGCCGCCGGCTTCGACAAGAACGCCGTCGCGATCGACGGCATGACGATGCTCGGCTTCGACCACATCGAGATCGGCACCGTCACGGGCGAGCCGCAGCCCGGCAACCCCAAGAAGCGCCTGTTCCGCCTCGTGCCGGACCGCGCGCTGATCAACCGCATGGGCTTCAACAACGAGGGCTCCGCGGCCGTGGCGGAGCGCCTGGCGGCCCGCAGGCCCGCGTTCAACGCCACGGTCGGCGTGAACATCGGCAAGACCAAGGTCGTGGCCGAGGAGGAGGCGGCCGGCGACTACGTGAAGTCGACCGAGCGGCTCGCCGCCCATGCCGACTACCTCGTCGTGAACGTCTCCTCGCCGAACACCCCCGGCCTGCGCAACCTCCAGGCCACCGAGGCGCTGCGCCCGCTCCTGACCGCCGTGCGCGAGGCCGCCGACCGCACCGTCACCTCGCGCCGTGTCCCCCTCCTGGTGAAGATCGCCCCGGACCTGGCCGACGCGGACGTCGACGCCGTTGCCGACCTGGCGGTGGAGCTCGGCCTCGACGGGATCATCGCCACGAACACCACCATCGCGCGCGACGACCTCGGTCTGACCTCCGACCCGTCCCTCGTGAAGGAGACCGGCGGTCTGTCCGGCGCGCCCCTCAAGGCACGCTCCCTGGAGGTCCTCAGGCGCCTCTACGCGCGCGTGGGCGACCGGATCACCCTGGTGGGCGTGGGCGGCATCGAGAACGCCGAGGACGCCTGGCAGCGCATCCTCGCCGGCGCCACCCTCGTTCAGGGCTACAGCGCCTTCGTCTACGAGGGCCCCTTCTACGCCCGCGCTATTCACAAGGGCCTCGCCGCCCGCCTGAACACCTCGCCGTACGCCACCCTCGCCGACGCGGTCGGCGCCGACGTGAAGAAGGCCCACGCATGACGGTTCTCGAACCCTTCGGCGCCCGTCTGCGCCGTGCCATGGACGAGCGTGGCCCCCTGTGCGTCGGCATCGACCCGCACGCGGCGCTGCTGTCGGCGTGGGGCCTGAACGACGACATCGACGGCTTGGAGCGCTTCACGCGGATCTCGGTCGAGGCGCTCGCCGACACCGTCGCCGTCGTCAAGCCGCAGTCGGCGTTCTTCGAGCGCTTCGGCTCGCGCGGCGTCGCCGTCCTGGAGCGCGCCGTCGCGGACCTGCGCGCCGCCGGCACGCTCGTCGTCATGGACGCCAAGCGCGGCGACATCGGCTCCACCATGGCCGCGTACGCGGAGACCTTCCTGCACAAGGACTCCCCGCTCTTCTCGGACGCCCTGACCGTCTCGCCGTACCTCGGCTACGGGTCTCTGAAGCCAGCCGTCGACCTGGCCCGCGAGTCCGGCGCCGGGCTCTTCGTCCTCGCCCTCACCTCGAACCCGGAGGGCGGCGAGGTCCAGCACGCCGTACGCGCCGACGGGCGCAACGTGGGCGCGACGATGCTCGCCCACCTCGCCGAGGAGAACGCCGGTGAGACGCCCATGGGCTCGTTCGGCGCCGTCGTCGGGGCGACGCTGGGAGACCTGTCCTCGTACGACCTGGACATCAACGGTCCGCTCCTCGCCCCGGGTATCGGCGCCCAGGGCGCGACCCCGGCGGATCTGCCCGGCGTCTTCGGCGCAGCCGCGTGCAACGTCGTCCCGAACGTCAGTCGCGCCGTCCTGAAGGCCGGCCCCTCGGTCGCCGCCCTGCGCGAGGCGTCGGTTCGCTTCGCCGACGAGGTCCGTGCGGCGGTCGTCGCCGCCTGACCCGGTTCGAACGCCAGAAGGCCCCCGCACGCGCGTGCGGGGGCCTTCTGTATGCCCGTGAGGCATCCGGAATGCGGGCATCAGGTCACGGATTCGCAGCTGTTCTTGGTGCTGAGAGGTACTGAGAGGCGCTGCCGAGGTGCGAAAACGGTCCTCGCGGGGGCCCTCGAGAGCCTCCTTGACCATTCCGTGATGTTTCAGCGGGGCCTCGGGGAGGGGCTCGCGTCCGGATCCGGGCAGAAATCCGGGGTCATATGTCTGTAATGTCTGGCTCGACGGAGGCTGACCAGGACTTTTCGTCCGTTCTCGCTGACTCGGGCGGTCCTGGCCGCTAGTCTCCGTCGAGTGGGGGCACCTCCCACGCTCTCAAGGCAGTGGGGGAGAAACGGGCGAGCGCTTTGCTCGTTGCTCCCCAGGTGAGGGGCGACTAGGTTCCTCACCGGTCCGTATCCGACAGTTCGACATCCGAGGTGACGTAGGCGTGGCTCTTCCGCCCCTTACCCCTGAACAGCGCGCAGCCGCGCTCGAAAAGGCCGCCGCGGCTCGCCGGGAGCGGGCCGAGGTCAAGAATCGACTCAAGCACTCCGGCGCCTCCTTGCACGAGGTCATCAAGCAGGGTCAGGAGAACGACGTCATCGGCAAGATGAAGGTCTCCGCCCTCCTTGAGTCCCTCCCGGGCGTGGGCAAGGTCCGCGCCAAGCAGATCATGGAGCGGCTCGGAATTTCCGAGAGCCGCCGCGTGCGCGGACTCGGTTCCAACCAGATCGCGTCCCTGGAGCGCGAGTTCGGCAGCACCGGCGCCTAGTCCTCCGTGCCCGGACCGACTGGTCCGGGCACGCGGGGATAGCTGGAATAATCGCTGCATGAGTGAACGTCCGCGGCTGACCGTGCTCTCCGGCCCCTCCGGGGTCGGCAAGAGCACGGTCGTCGCTCATATGCGCAAGGAACACCCCGAGGTCTGGCTGTCGGTTTCGGCCACCACCCGCAAGCCCCGGCCCGGCGAGAAGCACGGTGTCCACTACTTCTTCGTCACCGACGAGGAAATGGACAAGCTGATCGCCAACGGCGAGCTGCTGGAGTGGGCCGAGTTCGCGGGCAACCGGTACGGGACCCCGCGCCGGGCCGTCCTGGACCGTCTCGAGTCGGGCGAACCCGTCCTCCTCGAGATCGATCTCCAGGGCGCCAGGCTCGTCCGCGAGTCGATGCCGGAGGCCCAGCTGGTCTTCCTCGCCCCGCCGAGCTGGGAGGAGCTGGTCCGCCGGCTCACCGGCCGGGGGACCGAGGCCCCCGAGGTGATCGAGCGCAGACTCGCGGCCGCCAAGATCGAACTCGCCGCCGAGGCGGAGTTCGATACGACCCTTGTCAACACCTCCGTCGAGGACGTGGCTCGCGAGCTGCTAGCCTTGATGAGAGTTGTTTGATCTTCGATCTATTTGTGATCTCGAATTCCGCCGGAGCGATCCCGCGTTTTCCTGATCACATGTGATCTTCAATCCCATCGGAAGGCAGAGAGTGTCCTCTTCCATTACCGCGCCCGAGGGCATCATCAACCCGCCGATTGATGAGCTGCTCGAGGCGACCGACTCGAAGTACAGCCTCGTGATCTACGCCGCCAAGCGCGCGCGCCAGATCAACGCGTACTACTCGCAGCTCGGTGAGGGCCTGCTCGAGTACGTCGGCCCGCTGGTGGACACCCACGTCCACGAGAAGCCGCTCTCGATCGCGCTCCGCGAGATCAACGCGGGGCTGCTGACGTCGGAGGCCATCGAGGGCCCGGCTCAGTAATCAATCAGTTTTCTTCACCACAGGCCCGGCAGCGCGACTGTCGGGCCTGTGGTGTGTCATGGAGTCGTACGTTCCCGAGTGCGGGAATCCGAGTGCGGGGAGGCACGGACGGTGGACAAGCCCAAGGTCGTTCTGGGGGTCAGTGGCGGAATCGCCGCCTACAAGGCGTGCGAGCTCCTGCGCCGGCTGACCGAGTCGGGACATGACGTACGCGTCGTGCCGACGGAGTCCGCCCTGCACTTCGTGGGCGAGGCGACCTGGTCGGCGCTGTCCGGCAACCCCGTCTCGACCGAGGTGTGGGAGTCTGTCCACGAGGTCCCGCACGTCCGCATCGGGCAGCACGCCGACCTCGTGATCGTCGCGCCCGCCACCGCCGACATGCTCGCCAAGGCCGCGCACGGCCTGGCCGACGACCTCCTCACGAACACGCTCCTGACCGCCCGCTGTCCGGTCGTCTTCGCCCCCGCCATGCACACGGAGATGTGGGAGCACCCGGCGACGCGGGAGAACGTGGCCACGCTCCGCCGCCGCGGCGCACTCGTCATCGAGCCCGCCGTCGGCCGCCTCACCGGAGTCGACACGGGCAAGGGACGCTTCCCCGACCCGGTGGAGGTCTTCGAATTCGTACGCCGGGTTCTCGCGCGCGGCGATCAGGCGACCGTCCAGGACCTCACCGGACGCCACGTCGTCATCAGCGCCGGCGGCACCCGCGAGCCCCTCGACCCGGTCCGCTTCCTCGGCAACCGCTCCTCGGGTAAGCAGGGGTATGCCCTCGCGCGCACGGCGGTCGCCCGCGGCGCCCGCGTCACCCTCCTCGCGGCGAACGCGGCGCTGCCCGACCCGGCCGGTGTCGACGTCGTCCACGTCGGGACGGCCGTGCAGCTGCGCGAGGCCGTCCTCGAGGTGGCGCCGGAGGCGGACGCGGTGGTCATGGCGGCCGCGGTGGCCGACTTCCGGCCCGAGACGTACGCCACAGGAAAGATCAAGAAGAAGGACGGGCAGGAGCCGGAGCCCATCGTCCTGGTCCGTAATCCGGACATCCTCGCCGAGCTCTCGGCGGACCGGCCGCGCCCCGGGCAGATTGTCGTCGGATTCGCCGCCGAGACGGACGACGTCCTCGCCAACGGCCGCAAGAAACTGGCCCGCAAGGGCTGTGACCTGCTCGTCGTCAACGAGGTGGGGGAGCGCAAGACCTTCGGCTCCGAGGAGAACGAGGCTGTCCTGCTCGGCGCGGACGGCAGTGAGACCCCGGTCCCGTACGGCCCGAAGGAAGTGCTCTCCGACACGATCTGGGACGAGGTCGTCCGGCTGCTGCCCATCGGCGCCGCGCGGGCCCAGGAGCGGATCTACGACGGTGAGTGAATGCCACTTTCGCTCCAGCGGAGGCCCCGAATCGCATGAAACCATTACAATTCGGACAGCTGCACCTCTTCCTAAGAGCGATCGTCGTACCGCAGAATGCAGTGCCGCTGGTCACAGCGCTCCCAAGTGGCGAGACGCGTGGTCCGACGGCCGAGAGTGACCGATAAACTGGTCACGGACGACGCCGGGCGCAGCTCCCGGCCGTCCGCAAATGATCAGCCAGCAGCCGCTGCAACCACAGGGAGCGTTGTGTCCCGTCGCCTGTTCACCTCGGAGTCCGTGACCGAGGGTCACCCCGACAAGATCGCTGACCAGATCAGCGACACCATTCTCGATGCGCTTCTGCGGGAGGACCCGACCTCCCGGGTCGCCGTGGAGACGCTCATCACCACGGGCCTCGTGCACGTCGCCGGTGAGGTCACGACCAAGGCGTACGCGCCGATCGCGCAGCTCGTGCGCGAGAAGATCCTCGAGATCGGTTACGACTCCTCGAAGAAGGGCTTCGACGGCGCCTCCTGCGGCGTGTCGGTGTCCATCGGTTCGCAGTCCCCCGACATCGCCCAGGGCGTCGACACGGCCTACGAGTCGCGTGTCGAGGGTGACGAGGACGAGCTCGACAAGCAGGGCGCGGGTGACCAGGGCCTGATGTTCGGCTACGCGTGCGACGAGACGCCCGAGCTGATGCCGCTCCCGATCCACCTCGCGCACCGCCTCTCGCGGCGCCTGTCCGAGGTCCGCAAGAACGGGACGATCCCGTACCTGCGCCCCGACGGCAAGACCCAGGTCACCATCGAGTACGACGGCGACAAGGCCGTCCGCCTCGACACGGTCGTGGTCTCCTCCCAGCACGCGTCGGACATCGACCTCGAGTCGCTGCTCGCCCCCGACATCCGCGAGTTCGTCGTGGAGCACGTCCTGGGCCAGCTCATCGAGGACGGCATCAAGCTGGACACCGAGGGCTACCGCCTTCTGGTGAACCCGACCGGCCGCTTCGAGATCGGCGGCCCGATGGGCGACGCCGGCCTGACCGGTCGCAAGATCATCATCGACACGTACGGCGGAATGGCCCGCCACGGCGGCGGCGCCTTCTCCGGCAAGGACCCGTCCAAGGTCGACCGCTCGGCCGCGTACGCGATGCGCTGGGTCGCCAAGAACATCGTCGCGGCCGGCCTCGCCACCCGCTGCGAGGTCCAGGTCGCGTACGCGATCGGCAAGGCCGAACCCGTGGGCCTGTTCGTCGAGACGTTCGGCACGGCCGCGGTGGACACGGAGAAGATCGAGCACGCGATCGGCGAGGTCTTCGACCTCCGCCCCGCCGCGATCATCCGCGACCTCGACCTGCTCCGCCCGATCTACGCGCAGACCGCCGCGTACGGCCACTTCGGCCGCGAGCTCCCCGACTTCACGTGGGAGCGCACGGACCGCGTGGACGCGCTGCGCAAGGCCGCGGGCCTCTAAGCGAAACCGCACGGCGGACGACGCCTGACCGCACGGCGGACGACGCCTGTACGTGAACGGCCCCGGACCGGTTCGGTCCGGGGCCGTCGCGCGTCCTCGCCCCCATCGCGGCGGCCGCTGTCAGTGCGGTCTGGTAGGAATTTGGCTGTGAGCAGCGAGAACGGGCAGGGCGACGGCGGCGGTGAGGGTGCGCCGCCCGAGCAGCTTGCGCTGATTCGGGAGACCGTGCGGCAGGCCAAGGTGCCGCGGGCCAAGCCGCGTACGTGGCGGGGGGCCGCCCTCGCCAAGGAGCTGCCCGTGGCGCGGGTGCTCGTGGACAAGGGAGTGCTGCATCTCGACCGGTACTTCGACTACGCGGTGCCCGAGGAGCTCGACGCCGACGCGCAGCCGGGGGTCCGGGTGCGCGTGCGGTTCGGCGCCGGGAAGCACTCCGTGCGGGACGGGCGCCGCGAGGGGGGCGGTCTGATCGACGGGTTCGTCGTCGCGCGGGTCGCCGCGTCCGAGTACCAGGGGCCGCTCGCCGCCCTCGCACAGGTCGTATCGCCCGAGCCCGTGCTCGGGGAGGAGCTGCTCGGTCTCACCCGCGCCGTCGCCGACCGGTACGCGGGAAGCCTCGCCGACGTGCTCCAGCTGGCCGTCCCGCCGCGGAACGCACGCGCGGAGAAGAAGCCGTCGCCCGAGCCGCTCCCGCCTCCGCCGGCGCCGGACGCGGGCAGCTGGCGGCGGTACGAGCGCGGGGCCGGATTCCTGGAGGCTCTCGCGTCGGGCGGCGCGCCACGGGCCGTGTGGACCGCGTTGCCCGGACCCGAGTGGGCCGACGAAGTGGCGCGCGCCGTCGCCGCGACCCTCTCCTCCGGGCGCGGGGCCCTGGTCGTCGTGCCCGACGGGCGGGCGGTCGCGCGGGTCGACGCAGCGCTGGGCGCCGTACTCGGCGAGGGACGGCATGCCGTGCTGACCGCCGACGCGGGTCCCGAGAAGCGGTACCGCGAGTGGCTCGGGGTGCGGCGTGGGTCGGTACGGGCGGTCGTGGGCACCCGGGCCGCGATGTTCGCCCCCGTGCGGGATTTGGGTCTCGTGGTCATCTGGGACGACGGGGACTCCAGCCACGCCGAGCCGCACGCTCCGCAGCCGCATGCGCGCGATGTGCTGCTGTTGCGGGCCGCGCACGACAAGTGTGCTTTTCTGCTGGGGAGTTGGAGCTGCACGGTCGAGGCCGCGCAGCTCGTCGAGAGCGGTTGGGCCGCACCCCTCGTCGCGGGGCGCGAGCAGGTGCGGGGTGCCGCACCCCTCGTACGGACGGTGGGGGACGGGGATCTCGCGCGCGACGAGGCGGCGCGGGCCGCGCGGCTGCCCTCGCTCGCGTGGCAGGTGGTGCGGGAAGGGCTGAAGAGCGGGCCGGTTCTCGTGCAGGTGCCGCGGCGCGGCTACGTACCGCGGCTCGCGTGCGAGCGGTGCCGCGAGCCCGCGCGCTGCCGCCACTGCGCCGGGCCACTGGAGGCGAGTGAGGGGACGTCCAGCCTGAAGTGCGGCTGGTGCGGCCAGGAGGAGAGCGCCTGGCACTGCCAGGAGTGCGGAGGGTTCCGGCTGCGGGCGCAGGTCGTGGGGGCGCGCAGGACGGCGGAGGAGCTGGGGCGTGCGTTTCCGGCGGTGCCGGTGCGCACGTCCGGGCGGGAGCAGGTCCTCGACACGGTGCCGGGGGCGCCGGCCCTGGTGGTGAGTACGCCGGGCGCGGAGCCGGTGGCCGAAGGCGGGTACGCGGCCGCGCTGTTGCTCGACGGATGGGCGATGCTGGGCCGCCCCGATCTGCGCGCGGGGGAGGACGCGCTGCGCCGCTGGATCGCGGCGGCCTCGCTGGTCAGACCACAGGGGGCGGGCGGCACGGTGGTGATCGTGGCCGAGCCGACACTGCGTCCCGTGCAGGCGTTGGTGCGGTGGGATCCGGTGGGGCACGCCGTGCGCGAGCTCTCCGAGCGGGCTGAGCTCGGCTTCCCGCCGGTGTCGAGGATGGCGGCGGTCTCGGGCGCGCCCGAGGCGCTCGCCGGGTTCCTGGCGGCGGTGGAACTGCCCGGTGACGCCGAGGTGTTGGGCCCTGTCCCGGTGCCGGACGCGGCGCCGGGACCGTCACGCCGCCCCGGGGCCCCGCCGCCTGGGGAGCACTGGGAGCGCGTCCTGGTCAGGGTCCCGCCCGGCAGCGGCGCGGCACTCGCGTCGGCGCTGAAACACGCGCAGGCGGCCCGGATGGCCCGCGGCGGCACGGAGCCGGTACGTGTGCGGGTGGATCCGCCGGACATCGGCTGACGTGGTGTGCGGGCTGGCGCGCCCGGAGGGCCGGTGGCAATCGGCCTGACCCGGGTGCCGCCCCGAAAGAACGCGCTGCGCACCCCAATACACCTCCGCCTCCCCGCACTTGACACGCGGGAAGGCGGTGAGTGAGGTCAGCCGTTGCGCGGGCCGGGGAAGGCCGTCGGGCGGGGGTCCTCGCGGAGTGCCTGACTGCCCGCTGTCGGCTGCGTGGGCATGGAGCGGGCGGCGGGGACGGACGGGATCGTCGCCGTGCCGATGGGGACGGGGGGCCGTGTCCCCACGGTCTCCGTGGCGCGCTCGGCGTCGGCCGCCGCCTGCGCCGCGGCCCTGCGGGCCCCGTACCGGCGGTGTACGGCCTGCTTCGTCACCCCGAGCGCGGAGCCCACGGCGTCCCACGAGAAGCCCAGCGAGCGGTCGAAGTCGACGGCGGCGGTCACCAGGGTCTCGACGCTGTCGCGCAGCTCCTGGGCCAGGCGGACGGTCGGGGCGGGAGCGCGCCCGTAGACGACGAAGCCCGCGGAGGGGCCGGAGCGGCGCGGGCGGTAGACGTTGCCGAGCTGGGCGGTGAGGGTGCGCAGTGCGTCCACCTGCCGGCGGACCCGCTCGATGTCCCGTACCAGGAGGTGCAGGCTGGCCCGTGCCTGGGCGTCGTGGGTTGCGTGGTCGGCCATGAACAAGCCTCTCGAAACCGGCGTTGAAACGGATCGGGCCGCATCTGTGGCCCTTGGTTGGTCAACTCTTCCTTGACCAACGCGCCAGTTGGTGAGGGGTCACGCTGGAGGGGCGTATGCGCATATGCGCAGGGCGCGCGTCGCTGCGTACGCCCCCATGGACGGGCGGCCCCGAATAACGGAGGGAACGGGTCCGTGGAACGGCCATAGACTGGTGTGCTGCCCGTCAAGTCCCTGCCCCGAGAGGCCGAAAGACACCTATGAAGCTCGTCTTCGCAGGCACCCCCGAGGTCGCCGTTCCCGCTCTGGACGCCCTGATCGACTCCGGCCGTCACGAGGTCGCCGCGGTCGTCACCCGGCCGGACGCTCCCGCGGGCCGCGGTCGCAGGCTCGTCGCCAGTCCGGTCGCCGAGCGCGCGGAGGAGGCGGGGATCGAGGTCCTCAAGCCCGCGAAGCCGCGCGACGAGGCGTTCCTGGCCCGGCTGCGCGAGATCGCGCCCGACTGCTGCCCGGTCGTCGCCTACGGCGCGCTGCTGCCGAAGGTCGCCCTCGACGTCCCCGCGCGCGGCTGGGTCAACCTGCACTTCTCGCTGCTGCCCGCCTGGCGCGGCGCCGCCCCCGTGCAGCACGCGATCATGGCCGGCGACGAGATCACCGGTGCGTCCACGTTCCTGATCGAGGAGGGGCTCGACTCCGGGCCGCTCTACGGGACGGTGACGGAGATGGTGCGTCCCACCGACACGAGCGGCGACCTGCTCACCCGGCTGGCGTTCGCGGGCGCCGGACTGCTCTCCGCGACCATGGACGGCATCGAGGACGGCTCCCTGAAGGCCCTCCCGCAGCCCGCCGACGGCATCACCGTCGCGCCGAAGATCACCGTCGAGAACGCGCACGTCGACTGGGCGGCGCCCGCCCTGCGCGTCGACCGCGTCGTCCGCGGCTGCACGCCCGCGCCCGGCGCCTGGACCGTCTTCCGGGACGAGCGACTCAAGCTCATCCAGGCCGTCCCGGTCCCGGACCGCACCGATCTCGCGCCCGGCGAGCTCGCCGTCGGCAAGAAGAACCTGTACGTGGGGACCGGCTCGTACGCGGTGGAGCTGCTGTGGGTGCAGGCCCAGGGCAAGAAGCCGATGGCCGCGGCCGACTGGGCGCGCGGGGTGCGGATCGCCCCGGGCGAGCGCCTGGGCGGGACCGACGTAGGCTGAATGGGTTCGAGCCGATACCAGCAGCGGAGCACCTTTGAACGACCAGCCCGGCCGGCGTCCCCAGAAGTCGGGTAAGCCCGGCACCCCCGGGAAGCAGGGAAAGCCGTACCGCCGCCCTCAGAAGGACCCGGTCCGCCACCTCGCCTTCGAGGCGCTGCGGGCCGTGGACGAGCGCGATGCGTATGCGAACCTCGTGCTCCCGCCGCTGCTGCGCAAGGCCCGCGAGAAGGAGGGGCCCGAAAAGTTCGACGCCCGTGACGCGGCGCTCGCCACGGAGCTGGTGTACGGGACGCTGCGCCGGCAGGGCACGTACGACGCGATCGTCGCCGCCTGTATCGACCGGCCGCTTCGGGAGGTCGACCCGCCGGTTCTCGATGTGCTGAACATGGGCGTCCACCAGCTGCTCGGCACGCGGATCCCCACGCACGCCGCGGTGTCGGCCTCCGTGGAGCTGGCGCGGGTCGTGCTGGGTGACGGGCGCGCCAAGTTCGTGAACGCCGTGCTCCGTAAGGTCGCGCAGGACGACCTCGACGGGTGGGTGGAGAAGGTCGCGCCCCCGTACGACGAGGACGCCGAGGACCATCTCGCCGTGGTGCATTCGCATCCGCGATGGATCGTGTCGGCGCTGTGGGACTCGCTCGGCGGCGGCCGGGCGGGCATCGAGGACCTGCTGGAGGCCGACAACGAGCGGCCCGAGGTCACGCTCGTGGCGCGGCCGGGCCGGACGACCGCGGACGTCGTCCTGGACGAGGTCGGCGAGGAGTCGGCGTTGCCGGGGCGCTGGTCGCCGTACGCCGTGCGGCTCACCGAGGGCGGTGAGCCCGGCTCGCTCGACCCCGTGCGGACCGGCCGGGCCGGTGTCCAGGACGAGGGCAGCCAGCTCGTGGCGATCGCCCTCGCGAACGCGCCCCTGGAGGGCCGGGACGAGAAGTGGCTCGACGGCTGCGCCGGCCCCGGCGGCAAGGCGGCCATGCTCGCAGGACTCGCCTCCGAACGGGGCGCGGCCCTGCTCGCCGCCGAGAAGCAGCCCCACCGCGCCCGCCTCGTGGCGAACGCGCTCGCGGGGAACCCGGGCCCGTACCAGGTCATCGCGGCCGACGGCACCCGCCCGCCGTGGGGTCCCGGTACGTTCGACCGCGTCCTCATGGACGTGCCCTGCACCGGTCTCGGAGCGCTGCGCCGCAGGCCCGAGGCGCGCTGGCGGCGGCGCCCCGAGGACCTGGAGGGCTTCGCGCCGCTCCAGCGCTCGCTCCTGACCACCGCCCTCGATTCCGTACGGGTGGGAGGCGTCGTCGGCTACGCGACCTGCTCGCCGCACCTCGCCGAGACCCGCGCCGTCGTGGACGACGTCATGAAGCACCACCCCGGCGCCGAACTCATCGACGCGCGCCCCCTACTGCCCGGCGTACCGGCGCTCGGGGACGGCCCCGACATCCAGCTCTGGCCGCATCTGCACGGCACGGACGCGATGTATCTGGCGCTGATCCGGCGCACCGCGTGACACCGACGCACGGCTGACCGTCGGTCCCGCGCGCCGTCCGGTGCCGGGGCCGGCGGTTTGTGCGGTGGTGGGCGCTGAGGCATCTGCGTGGCCCGCGCCGCCGCCGGGACCGGCCTGTCGAAGACCGGGCCGCGGGTCCGGGGCCCCGGACCCCATGGGAGTGCAGGGCCTTGATCTGTCATACGCCCTCGGTGATCCGCGTGCGGTCCCGGGCCGTGGGCCCCGCACTCGCGCGGAGATCGCGTAGATCATGACCGCGGGGACGGTTCTCGGGACTGAAGTCCTCGGAGATGTCGAGGACTTGCGTGGATTCGGCGGAGCCGGGCGGCCAGGACGAGGCGTCGTCGTCCTGTGTGTCCGAGAGCTTCTGCGCGGGGGCGCGGCCACCACGAGGGCGATGAGTCGCAGGGCGACCACCAGCCACTTGGCGCACCGCCCGCAGACCGGCCGGGCCACCGAGCGACCTCGGGCCGACTTCGGTACGTCCGCCATGGCGGTCCTCCGGCTGCCCGCACGGTGCTTTCCCCGGGGCGCTCAGCATGGCACGGGGGCCAGGGCGCGGCATCCGGGGAGCGAGACAGGTCTGGACCGGGGGGAGCAACCGGCGCCGGGCATGGCAGTCTTGGGTCATGGCCGTGCAGATCAACCCCAGCATCCTGTCCGCGGACTTCGCCAGCCTTGCCGAGGAGGCAAAGGCCGTCGAGGGCGCCGACTGGCTCCATGTCGACGTCATGGACAACCACTTCGTCCCGAACCTGACCCTCGGGGTGCCGATCGTGGAGTCCCTGGCGCGGGCTACGGACATCCCGCTGGACTGCCATCTGATGATCGAGGACGCCGATCGCTGGGCGCCGCAGTACGTCGAGGCGGGCGCCGGGTCCGTCACGTTCCACGCGGAGGCCGCGGCCGCCCCCATCCGGCTGGCCCGCGAGATCCGCGCCAAGGGCGCCCGCGCCTCCATGGCGCTCAAGCCGGCGACCCCGATCGAGCCGTACGAGGACCTGCTCCCCGAGCTCGACATGCTGCTGATCATGACGGTCGAGCCGGGCTTCGGCGGGCAGGCCTTCCTGGACATCATGCTGCCGAAGATCCGCCGCACCCGTGAGCTGATCAGCAAGCACGGCCTCGAACTCTGGCTCCAGGTCGACGGCGGCGTCTCGGCCTCCACCATCGAGCGCTGCGCGGAGGCGGGCGCCGATGTCTTCGTCGCCGGTTCCGCCGTCTACGGCGCCGCCGACCCCGCCCAGGCGGTACGTGCACTACGCACGCAGGCGGAGACGGTGTCGGCCGCCGCGGCCTGGGCATGCGGCCACTGAGCCACGGGAACGTGAACGCCGCCCATCAGGGCAGATCAAGTCCGCCACATCTGCAAGGATGAACGGCGAGTCCAGGTTGTGAACAGCAGTGAGGAGATCGCCGTGTCGGCACTGTCGCCGGGTCGCTCAGCGATGCGGATGGGACCCGCGGAGCTGGTGCAGGCGGCGGCCATGGCCCGCCGCTTCTACCTCGAGGGCAAATCCAAGATCCAGATCGCCGAGGAGTTCGGCGTGAGCCGCTTCAAGGTGGCCAGGGTCCTGGAGACCGCGCTCGAACGGGATCTCGTACGCATCGAGATCCGCGTACCGGCCGAGCTCGACGCGGAGCGCTCCGACGCGCTGCGCGCCCGCTACGGCCTGCGGCACGCCGTGGTGGTCGAGTCCCCGGCCGAGGCCGAGGAGTCGCCCGACCCCGAGAACCTCGGCGAGGTCGCGGCCGACCTCCTGGGCGAGCTGGTTTCCGAGGGCGATGTGCTCGGCCTGGCGTGGGGCCGCTCGACCATCCACATGGCGGCCGCGCTCGACCGGCTGCCGCCCTGCACGGTCGTGCAGCTCACGGGCGTGTACGACGCCGGGACCGCCGAGCGCGGGTCCGTCGAGGCCGTGCGGCGCGCCGCCCAGGTCTCCGGCGGCGAGGCACACCCGATCTACGCGCCGATGCTCCTGCCCGACCCGGCCACCGCGGCCGCGCTGCGCAGCCAGACGGGCATCGCCCGCGCCTTCGAGTACTTCGACAAGGTCACGGTCGCCTGCGTCTCCATCGGCTCCTGGGAGCCGGGCATCTCCACCGTCCACGACATGCTCAGCGACGAGGAGCGGGCCCACTACGCCTCGCTCGGCGTCGCCGCCGAGATGTCCGCGCACCTCTTCGACGCCGAGGGCCGCCGGGTCGGCCGAGACCTGGGCGAGCGGTGCATCACGGTCGAGGCGGACCGCCTGCGGCGGATACCGGAGGTCGTCGCCATCGCGGGCGGTCAGCGCAAGGCCGCCGCGATCGACGCGGTGCTCAGGTCGGGGCTGGTCACCAGCCTCGTCACGGACACGGCCGCCGCGGACTTCCTCCTCACCGCGGGCCCCACGCCGAAGCCGGCGCTGAACCGGGCGGACCCCGACGGGGTCTAGGCCCCCCTGGGCGCGGTACTCGCGTCGCGTACCGCGCTCACCGGAGGCGGCTGTGGCAGCATCGGCGGCATGCTGCCGCGGCCTCTCACCCGCCTCCCCACTCTCCTCCTGGGGAGTTTCCTCGTCGCCCTCGCCCTGCTGGTCACCGGGTGCTCCGCCCAGGACACGCAACAGGACACACCGGCCGCCCCGGGCCGCTCCACGCCCGACTGGGCGCGGGGCATGCCCACGGTCCCCGAGTCCGGGCTCCCCGCCGAGGCCCGTACGACCCTGACCCTCATCGACAAGGGCGGGCCGTTCCCGTACGCCAAGGACGGCACCGTCTTCGGAAACTTCGAACGGGAGCTGCCCCGGCAGAGCCGCGGCTACTACCACGAGTACACCGTCCCCACCCCCGGCGAGCGTGACCGCGGCGCCCGGCGCATCGTCATGGGGCAGAGCCACGAGACGTACTACACCGATGACCATTACAAGTCGTTCAAGGCGGTGCTGAGATGACCGGAGGTCCCGACAGGATTCGCGTCCTCGACCTCGAAGGCGTCAAGGACAAGGCCGGGTTCATGGACCGGTGCGTGCGCGACCTGGAGCTGCCGGACTGGTTCGGCCGCAACTGGGACGCGCTGTTCGACGTCCTGACCGATGTCTCCTTCTGGCCCGACGGCAGTGAGCAGGCGCTGCTCCTGTCCGTCGTGGGCTGGCGGCCCTACGCCAGTGCCAGGCCCGAGGACTGGGAGACCGCGCTCGACGTGTTCACCGACGCGGTCGACCGCAGGCGTGGCCGGAACCCGAGGCTGGTGATCGCACTGACCCTTGGAGGATCCGACCACACCCCCTCTCGGCCGCCTGTGTAATCGTCCGTGGGCATGTGGTAGCGGTGGCATGTGACACTGAAGTACGTGCTTTTCCCCCACGGGCTGACCTGCCCGGGGGCCACCTCTGATCGACTGGGATGAGCAGCACGTGCGTTTCCTCAACGACATCCAGCCTGCGTACGACCTGACCTACGACGACGTCTTCATGGTGCCGAGCCGCAGCGCCGTGGGTTCCCGTCAGGCAGTCGACCTGGCGTCCCCCGACGGCACCGGCACCACGATTCCGCTGGTCGTCGCCAACATGACCGCGATCGCCGGGCGCCGCATGGCCGAGACCGTCGCCCGCCGCGGGGGCCTCGTCGTCATCCCGCAGGACATCCCGATCGAGGTGGTCACCGAGGTCATCTCCTGGGTGAAGACCCGCCACCTGGTCCTCGACACCCCCATCGTCCTCGCCCCGCACCAGACCGTCGCCGACGCGCTCGCCCTGCTGAACAAGCGCGCGCACAACGCCGGTGTCGTGGTGGACGAGGAGCAGCGGCCCGTCGGCGTCGTCACGGACGCCGACCTGACCGGCGTCGACCGGTTCACGCAGCTGACCGAGGTCATGTCCAAGGACCTGCTCCTGCTCGACGCGGACATCGACCCGCGAGACGCCTTCAACAAGCTGGACCACGCCAACCGCCGTTACGCCCCCGCCGTGGGCGCCGACGGCCGCCTCGCGGGCATCCTGACCCGCACGGGCGCCCTGCGCGCGACGCTCTACACCCCGGCCACCGACGGCAACGGCAAGCTCCGCATCGCCGCCGCCGTCGGCATCAACGGCGACGTGGCGGGCAAGGCCAAGCAGCTCCTCGACGCCGGCGCGGACACCATCGTGGTCGACACCGCGCACGGTCACCAGGAGTCGATGATCTCCGCGATCAAGGCCGTCCGCGGCCTCGACCCGCAGGTGCCCATCGTCGCGGGCAACATCGTCGCCGCCGAGGGTGTCAAGGACCTCATCGAGGCCGGCGCCGACATCATCAAGGTCGGCGTGGGCCCCGGCGCCATGTGCACCACGCGCATGATGACCGGCGTCGGCCGGCCGCAGTTCTCCGCCGTTCTGGAGTGTGCCGCCGAGGCGAAGAAGTACGGCAAGCACGTCTGGGCCGACGGTGGCGTCCGGCACCCGCGCGACGTCGCCATGGCGCTCGCCGCCGGCGCGTCGAACGTCATGATCGGTTCCTGGTTCGCGGGCACGTACGAGTCCCCGGGCGACCTGCAGCAGGACGCCGACGGGCGCCTGTACAAGGAGTCGTTCGGCATGGCGTCGTCGCGTGCCGTGAAGAACCGCACGAGCGACGAGTCCGCCTACGACCGCGCCCGCAAGGCGCTGTTCGAGGAGGGCATCTCCACCTCGCGCATGTTCCTCGACCCGCAGCGTCCGGGCGTCGAGGACTTGATCGACTCGGTCATCGCGGGCGTCCGCTCCTCCTGCACCTACGCGGGTGCCAGCTCCCTCGCGGAGTTCGAGGAGAAGGCCGTCGTGGGCATCCAGTCGGCCGCCGGTTACGCGGAAGGCAAGCCGCTGCACGCCAGCTGGAGCTAGTCGCTCCACCGCAGGACCCGGCCCCGCGCCCCCGTTTTCGAGGGCGCGGGGTTTCGCTTTTTCCGGAAAAGAACGCAACGGACGAAACGGACCGCGCAACGTTCGTCCGCACCCGCGCGCACCACGCAACGTTCATGCATGTACACGCAAGGTTGCTGCATTACAGCTGGGAAGAGAAACCCTTTAGAGTCAGGCGCTGTACGTGGCGTGGCGGGGACGGCCTGCTCGGCGGTCCCCGGTCTGGTGTGGGCTGTCGCTGCTTGCCGTTCCCGGCGCGCGCCCACCTGACCGGCAGCGATGAAGGAGCCAGCCCGTGCTCGACCACGGCGCACCACCGCGCACCCGAACAACCGAGACCCTCACCCCGGGACTCGGCGCCAGGCTGATGCGGCGCAAGCCGGTGGAAGCCCTGGTCGCGGAGGGTGGCCAGGGCGAAGGCGGCAGTCTGCGCCGCTCGCTCGGCATGTGGCAGCTGACCATGATCAGCATCGGTGCCACGCTCGGTACCGGCATCTTCGTGGTGCTCGGCGAGGCCGTCCCGAAGGCGGGCCCCGCGGTCACCCTGTCGTTCGTGATCGCCGGCCTCACGGCCCTCTTCTCGGCGCTCTCGTACGCCGAACTGGCCGGGACCATACCGGTCGCTGGCTCCTCCTACTCGTATGCGTACGCAACGATGGGTGAGCTGATCGCCTGGATCTGCGGCTGGTGCCTGGTCCTCGAGTACGGCGTCTCGGTCGCGGCGGTCGCCGTCGGCTGGGGCGAGTACCTGAACGAGCTCCTGAACGGCACGATCGGCGTCACGATCCCCGACGCCCTGTCCGCGCCCCCCGGCGACGGCGGCATCTTCAACCTGCCGGCGCTGATCGTCGTCCTCCTGGCGATGGCGTTCCTGCTCGGCGGCGCCCGTGAGTCCGCCCGCGCCAACACGATCATGGTCGTCGTCAAGATCGTGGCGCTGCTGCTGTTCTGCGCCATCGGCATCAAGGGCTTCCAGTCCGGCAACTACGAGCACTTCATGCCGCTCGGCATGGCCGGAGTGAGCGCGGCCGGCGCGACGCTCTTCTTCTCGTACATCGGTTTCGACGCCGCCTCCACGGCCGGCGAGGAGGCCAAGAACGCGCAGCGCGACCTGCCGCGCGCCATCATGCTCTCCCTCGTCATCGTCACCGCGCTGTACGTGCTCGTCGCGGCCGTCGCCGTGGGCGCCAAGCCGTGGAAGCAGTTCAACGACTCCGAGGCCGCGCTCGCCGGGATCATGAAGGACGTCACCGGGCAGTCGTTCTGGGCGACGCTGCTCGCCGCCGGTGCCGTCATCGCCATCGCGTCCGTCGTCCTGACCGTGCTCTACGGCCAGACCCGCATCCTGTTCGCGATGTCCCGCGACGGCCTTGTGCCCAAGGTGTTCTCGAAGGTGCACCCCAAGACGGGGGCGCCGCGCGCCAACACCGTGATCGTCTCGCTGTTCTGCGGCATCCTCGCCGCCGCGATCCCGCTCGGCCAGCTCGCCGACGCGACCAGCATCGGCACGCTCTTCGCGTTCGCCCTGGTCAACATCGCGGTCGTGGTCCTGCGCCGCACGCGCCCCGACATGCCGCGCACCTTCCGGGTGCCGCTCTCGCCGATTCTGCCGGCGCTCGGCTTCGGGTTCTGCGTGTGGATGATGGGCAGCCTGTCCACCGTCACCTGGGTGGTCTTCGGCGTGTGGATGGCCGTCGGCCTCGTGTTCTACTTCCTTTACGGGGCCCGTCGCTCCCGACTCGCCTCCGCGCCTGCCCAAGAGAAGTGAACCACCTGCCTTGCTGAACGATCTCGACGAACGCATCGTGCACGCCCTCGCCGAGGACGCCCGCCGCTCCTACGCCGACATCGGCCAGCTGGTCGGCCTGTCCGCGCCCGCCGTCAAGCGGCGCGTGGACCGGCTGCGGGCCACCGGAGCCATCACGGGCTTCACGGTCAGGGTCGACCCGGCCGCGCTCGGCTGGGAGACCGAGGGGTTCATCGAGATGTACTGCCGCCGCAACACCTCGCCCGAGGCCATCAAGCGCGGCCTCGAGCGCTATCCCGAGGTCGCGTCCGCGTCCACCGTCACCGGTGACGCGGACGCGATCGTCCAGGTCTTCGCCTCGGACATGCGGCACTTCGAGCGGGTCCTGGAACGGATCGCGGGGGAGCCGTTCGTGGAGCGGACCAAGTCGGTGCTCGTCCTGTCGCCGCTGATGCGGCGCTACACATCGGGCTCGCCCGCGTAACGCCTCACTTCGCGGGATGCACCGAAGGCGCCACGGCAGCACCGTGAAGTCGCCGGTGCCCTGCTCGACCGTCTCGAAGGTGCCGCCGAGCCCAGGCTCCGCGGCACCTTTGTCTTTTCCGTGTCGGGACTCAACCAGGTGCAGCCCAGGATCCCCACCGGCACGTCGGGCCACGGTCGGCTTCCCCCTCCGCCGTGCGGCGGAGGCCGCCCCGTACGGACGGCGACCGACGCCTCACCCGGACGCGCAACAAATCGCCGCCGCCGGCCCATCAGGCGCAACGGATCGTACGAGAAGACGCAACAGTCCCGTCTTGTCCCGCCGGTCCGCGGAAACGTACCGTCTTATCCGATCCCCCTCCCCCTTTTCGCACGCTTCCTAGGACGCCCATGCCGCCGCTGCGCACCGCCCTGCTCCAGAGCTCCGGCCGCCCCGGGTCCGTCGCCGAGAACCTCAAGGTGCTCGACGAGGCCGCGGGCCGCGCCGCCGCGACCGGAGCCCGGCTCCTGGCGGCCCCCGAGATGTTCCTGACCGGTTACGCGATCGGCGACGACGTGGCCCGCCTCGCCGAGCCCGCCGACGGACCCTCCGCGCAGGCCGTCGCCGAGATCGCGGCCCGGCACGGCGTCGCGGTGGCCTACGGCTACCCGGAGCGCGACGGGGAGCTGGTGTTCAACTCGGCCCAGCTGATCGCCCCCGACGGCACCCGCCTCGCGAACTACCGCAAGACCCACCTCTTCGGCTGCTTCGAGCGCGACTCGTTCACGCCCGGCGACCAGGCCGTCGTCCAGGCCGAGCTCGACGGCGTCCGCATCGGCCTCATGATCTGTTACGACGTCGAGTTCCCGGAGAACGTGCGCGCGCACGCCCTCGCCGGCACCGACCTGCTGCTCGTACCGACGGCCCAGATGCACCCGTACCAGTTCGTCGCCGAATCGGTCGTGCCCGTGCGGGCCTTCGAGAACCAGATGTACGTCGCGTACGTCAACCGGGTCGGCCAGGAAGGGGAGTTCGAGTTCGTCGGGCTCTCCACGCTCGCCGGGCCCGACGGGGTCGCCAGGGCGCGCGCCGGCCGTGGTGACGAGCTGATCTGTGCCGACGTGGACCCCGCCTTCCTGGCCGCGTCCCGCGACGCCAACCCGTACCTCAGCGACCGCCGCCCCGGCCTGTACACGCCGCTGATCTGAGCCCCGCGCCGCCGCCCCGAACCTTCAGTACCTCAGTTCCCGCAAGGAGTCCGTACCCCATGACGTCCACGGTGCCCAACGCCGTCCAGCACACCGACGCGCAGCCCCCCATCACGATGTTCGGGCCGGACTTCCCGTACGCGTACGACGACTTCCTCGCGCACCCCGCGGGCCTCGGTCAGATACCGGCGACCGAGCACGGCACCGAGGTCGCGGTCATCGGCGGTGGCCTCTCCGGGATCGTCGCCGCGTACGAGCTGATGAAGATGGGCCTCAAGCCCGTCGTGTACGAGGCGGACGAGATCGGCGGCCGGCTGCGCACGGTCGGCTTCGAGGGCACCCCCGCCGAGGCAGCCGGGCTGACCGCGGAGATGGGCGCGATGCGCTTCCCGCCGTCGTCGACCGCGCTCCAGCACTACATCGACCTGGTCGGCCTCGAGACGCGGCCCTTCCCCAACCCGCTCGCCCCCGAGACCCCGTCGACCGTCGTCGACCTCAAGGGCGAGTCCCACTACGCCAACACCGTCGACGACCTGCCGCAGGTCTACCGCGACGTCATGAACGCGTGGAACGCCTGCCTCGAAGAGGGCGCCGACTTCTCCGACATGAACCGCGCGATGCGCGAGCGCGACGTGCCGCGCATCCGCGAGATCTGGTCGAAGCTCGTCGACAAGCTCGACAACCAGACGTTCTACGGGTTCCTCTGCGACTCCGAGTCCTTCAAGTCCTTCCGGCACCGCGAGATCTTCGGCCAGGTCGGCTTCGGCACCGGCGGCTGGGACACCGACTTCCCGAACTCCATCCTGGAGATCCTGCGCGTCGTCTACACCGAGGCCGACGACCACCACCGCGGCATCGTCGGCGGCTCCCAGCAGCTGCCGCTGCGCCTGTGGGAGCGCGAGCCGGAGAAGATCGTCCACTGGGCGTACGGCACCTCGCTCGCCGAGCTGCACGACAGCCGGAAGCCGCGCCCGGCCGTGACCCGGCTGCACCGCACGGCGGGCAACCACATCACGGTCACCGACGCGTCGGGTGACATCCGCACCTACCAGGCGGCGATCTTCACCGCGCAGTCCTGGATGCTGCTGTCCAAGGTCGCGTGCGACGACTCGCTCTTCCCGATCGACCACTGGACGGCGATCGAGCGCACGCACTACATGGAGAGCTCGAAGCTCTTCGTCCCCGTGGACCGGCCGTTCTGGCTGGACAAGGCCGTCGACGACAGGGGAAATCCGACGGGGCGGGACACGATGTCCATGACCCTCACCGACCGCATGACGCGCGGCACCTACCTGCTCGACGACGGCCCGGACAAGCCGGCCACCATCTGCCTGTCGTACACCTGGTGCGACGACAGCCTGAAGTGGCTGCCCCTGTCGGCGAACGAGCGCATGGAGGTCATGCTCAAGTCGCTCGGCGAGATCTATCCGAAGGTCGACATCCGGAAGCACATCATCGGCAACCCGGTGACCGTGTCCTGGGAGAACGAGCCCTACTTCATGGGCGCGTTCAAGGCGAACCTGCCGGGTCACTACCGCTACCAGCGCCGCCTGTTCACGCACTTCATGCAGGACCGCCTCCCCGAGGACAAGCGGGGCATCTTCCTCGCGGGCGACGACATCTCCTGGACGGCCGGCTGGGCCGAGGGCGCCGTGCAGACCGCGCTCAACGCGGTCTGGGGCGTCATGCACCAGCTGGGCGGCGCGACGGACGGCACCAACCCCGGCCCCGGTGACGTGTACGACGAGATCGCGCCGGTCGAGCTGCCCGAGGACTGACCGGCGTGGGGGGGGCGCGGGGCCCCCGCGGGCCCCCCGGCCCCGAACGCGCGCCCCCGCCCCCCGCGGGGACACCCCCCCCCGCCACACCCCGCGAAGAGGCGGGGCGGG
>NZ_JBSGTG010000023.1:49347-148014 GCF_053607285.1 Streptomyces sp. NPDC055140
CCGGTCAGGTCAACCCCCTCCGCGCGCGGGTCGCGCCCCCCTACCACGGCCCGGCGGCCGGCCCCCGCCCCCCGCCGGGCCCCGCACGGCTCAGACTCCGGCCTCGCGCGCGGCCGTGAACACCTCGGCCGCGACATCCGTCAGCTCGTCCGCGTCGCGGACGAGACCCTGGAGGTCGATCAGGATCTCCTCGAGGCCCACCGCGTTGTGCGCGACCAGATCCTCGACGATCTGCGCGACGCTGCCCTGGAACGGGCGGCGGTCGTCGCCCTTGTACTCGTCCCGCGTGTAGATCGGGTTGACCCGCAGCACGCTCTGGATCGGCTCCTTGCGGCCGCGCTCCTCGGCCAGTTCCTGCAGATTCCGCCACTGCTCGGCGAGCTGCTCCGCGCCCGCGGCCCCCGGCATCCAGCCGTCCGCGCGGTCCACGAGCCGGCGCGCGGCCTTCGGGCTGTTCGCCGGCAGGAGCACCGGGATCGGCCCGGCGGGCTTCGGCCCCACCACGGACGGCGCGATGGTCGTCAGCTCGCCCTCGTAACTCACGGGGTCGGGGCCCCACACGGCCTCGAACACGTCGAGCAGCTCGTCCAGGACCTGGCCGCGCTTCTCGAACGGGGCCACGGAGGCGGCCGCGTACTCGTCGTGGGACCATCCCGTGCCGATGCCCGCGACGACGCGGCCGCCGCTGGCCGCGTCCAACGAGGCCAGCGCGCGCGCCAGTTGGAACGGTACGTGCAGCGGGGCGACAAGGACGCTCGTGCCGAGCCGGGCCCGCCCGGTGACGGCGGCGGCCAGGGTGAGGGAGACCAGCGGGTCGGCGACCGAGCGGTACTGGTCCGGCCAGGGGAGGCCGGGGACCCCGTACAGGCCCTGGCGGGCGGGCTCGGGGAACAGGATCCGCTCGAAGACCCACAGGCTCTCGTAACCGATCTCCTCGGCGGCGCGGGCCACCGCCGGGATGTCGCGCCCGATGTCGTACTGCTTCATCTGGGGGAGGCTGAGGCCGAGTCGGGTCGCCATGCCGGTGCTCCTTCGCGTTCGCATCAGGGATCGCTCGCGTAACTCCTCGTCAACGTACAGCGATCACACGGGAGTTCCGCGGCGAAGGCGGGCGCGTGGCCGGATCAGTCCGGCAGAGGTGTGAGCATCATGCGGCCGACCAGCCCGACAGAGGTGTCGAGGCGCCGGATGAACTCCTCGGTGACGTCCGGGAATTCACGCAGCACCCACAGGGCGCGGGCCGCCGCCCAGGCGCCGTCCCTGGCGCGCTCCAGGGTCCAGGAGCCGAGCAGATGGGTCAGCGGGTCGGCGATCTGGAGCAGATCGGGGCCCGGCATCAGATCTTCGCGGATGCGCTCCTCCAGCGAGACGAGGAGATCGCCCACGCGGTCGAACTCATCCTCCACGTCGGCCGGTTCGCAGCCGAGCGTACGGCAGGTGTCCACGACGGCGAGCGCAAGATCGTGGCCGATGTGCGCATTGATGCCCGAGAGGGCGAACTGCAGCGGGCGTACGCCTGGATGACGGCGGTACTGGAGCAGCGGACGCCAGCAGGCGGGCGGACGGTGGTCGGGGGAGCGGGATTCGACGGCCGCCAGATAGCGCCCGGCGAAGCGAACGTCCAGCGTGGTCGCGGCTTCGGCGTCGGCGAACCGGCCGCCGTCGATGTGCCGGTCGACCTCTTCCGTGACGGACAGATAGACCCGGTTGAAGACGGCCACACCGTCGCAGGCGGGCCAGGACGCGGCCAGCTCACGCATCCGGGCCACCACGGAGTCGACCCCGCGCGCGGCGGGCGTGCACTTCGCGAACCGTTCCAACTGCGCCATGGGGGCAGGTTCTCAAGCCTAGGCTGGCGCGGGTGCCGCCTGGCCGGGGGCTTCCCCAGAACGGGGGAACGGGCCGGGCGCCGTGAGTGGGGGGAAGGGGAGAACAGCGTGTCAGGCTTACGTGCGCAGCGACTGGCCGAGCGTCGCGCCGAACGCAGGGTCGCCGCCCGCCGGGGGGCCTTGGCGGCGGCCGCGTCACTGGTCGCAGCGGTCGGCACGGTCGCCGGGATGGTGTCGGCGCTCGACGGGTCCGAGGGCGGCGATGTGGCGCGGCCCCGCGTGACGCGGTCGCCCGACCTGTTTCCGCTGCCCGCCGTCCCGACCGCGACATCCGCCTCGGCCTCACCCGGCCCGTCGCCCTCCCCGTCGAATGCGAAGACGGCGAAGAAGAAGCCGCAGCCCACTCCGAGGGCGTCCACCGGGCGGCCCGTGGAGCCCGCCTCCACGCGCCTGTACCGGCACACCGACTCCCAGGTGCTCGACTGGGTCAGGGCCAACCGCTCGGACCCGCGGCGCCCCCTCATCGAGTCCCGGATCGCCGACCGGCCCGCCGCGGTCTGGTTCGCCGACTTCACGCCCGACACCATCACGTCCCGGGTACGCGCGGTGACGTCCACGGCGGCGCGCGAGGGCCGGGTGCCGGTGCTCGTGCCGTACGCGATACCTGAGCGCGACTGCGGGGGCGCGTCGGAGGGCGGGGCGCCGGACATCGCCGCGTACGACAGCTGGGCGCAGAAGTTCGCGGCGGGCCTCGGTTCCGGCGAGGTCGTCCTGATCCTCGAACCTGACGCGCTCTCCCAGACCGAGTGCCTCTCCGGCAGGCAGCTCGCCGACCGGTACGCGGCGCTGGCCCGCGCGGGCCGCGCCTTCAAGTCGGCGAACCCCAGGGCCAGGGTGTACTACGACGCCGGGCACTCCGACTGGAACCCCGCCGGTACCCAGGCGGCCCGGCTGCGAGCTGCGGGCGCCGCGTCGCCGGCCTCGTCCGACGGCGTCTTCACGAACGTCTCCAACTTCAACCGCACCTCCGCCGAAGTGGCCTACGCCCGCCGGGTCCTGGCGGCGATGGGCGGCCCGCCGTCCCTGGGCGCCGTGATCGACACCAGCCGCAACGGCAACGGCGCCCCGGCGAACGGCGCGTGGTGCGACCCCTCGGGCCGCAAACTGGGGCAGGCGCCGACCCTGCGCACCGGGGAGCGCGGGATCGACGCCTACTTGTGGGTGAAGCTGCCGGGGGAGTCGGACGGCTGCAAGGGCGAGCCGGGATCGTTCGCCCCCGACTACGCCTACGACTTGGCGGACTGACCGCCGTCGTCCGAGGACGGGTCGTCGTACGTCGAGGTCCCCGAGTCGAGGAGCGGCTCCTGCGTCTTGAGGTGCGCGGGGGCCATGGCGCGCAGCGCGTGGTAGCCGGTGATGACGACGATGGTACCCAGCGCGATGCCGCTCAGCGAGAAGTTGTCGGTGAACTTCAGGGACACGTTGCCGATGCCGATGATGATGCCCGCGGCGGCCGGGACGAGGTTCAGCGGGTTGCGCAGGTCGACCTTGGCGTTGATCCAGATCTGCGCGCCGAGCAGGCCGATCATGCCGTAGAGGATGACGGTGATGCCGCCGAGCACGCCGCCCGGGATGGCGGCCACGATCGCGCCGAACTTGGGGCACAGGCCGAAGAGCAGGGCGAAGCCGGCGGCGGCCCAGTACGCGGCCGTCGAGTAGACGCGGGTCGCGGCCATCACGCCGATGTTCTCGGAGTACGTCGTGTTGGGCGGGCCGCCGACCGCGGTGGAGAGCATGGAGCCGACGCCGTCGGCGGAGATCGCGGTGCCGAGCTTGTCGTCGAGGTCGTCTCCGGTCATCTCGCCGACGGCCTTCACGTGTCCGGCGTTCTCGGCGATCAGCGCGATCACGACGGGCAGCGCGACGAGGATCGCCGACCACTGGAACGACGGGGCGTGGAAGGAGGGCAGGCCGATCCAGTCGGCCTTGCCGACGCCGGACAGGTCCAGGCGCCAGTGGTCGACGGCCTCGGCGCCACCGGAGACGGAGTGGATCCGGCCGAAGATCCGGTCGAACACCCAGGAGATGCCGTAGCCGAAGAGCAGCCCGAGGAAGATCGCGATGCGGGACCAGAAACCGCGCAGGCACACCACGGCCAAACCGGTGAACAGCATCACGAGGAGCGCGGTCCACTGGTCCTGCGGCCAGTACGTCGACGCCGTCACCGGCGCGAGGTTGAAGCCGATCAGCATGACGACCGCGCCGGTGACGATCGGCGGCATCGCGGCGTGGATGATCCGCGCGCCGAACTTCTGCACCGCCAGCCCCACCAGGAACAGCGCGGCGCCGACCACGAACACCGCTCCGGTCACCGTGGCGCTGGTCCCGCCCTGCGCCCGGATCACCGCGGCGACGCCGACGAAGGAGAGCGAGCAGCCCAGATAGCTGGGCACGCGGCCGCGGGTGGCGAGCAGGAAGATCACGGTGGAGACGCCGGACATCATGATCGCGAGGTTCGGGTCGAGACCCATCAGGACGGGCGCCACGAAGGACGCGCCGAACATCGCGACGACGTGCTGGGCGCCGAGCCCGAGCGTGCGCGGCCAGGAGAGCCGCTCGTCCGGGCGCACGACGGCGCCTGGAGCCGGGGTGCGCCCGTCGCCGTGAATTTTCCAGCGCACACCGAGGTCCATATGAGTTCTGCTTTCTGTGGTGCTTTTGTGGCTCGAAATGATCGCCGCCATGTTAGTGCGCCGTAAGGCCCTATTCGCGCCACGGTCGACGGTCCCGATCCCATCCATGAATCCCTGCCGGAGGCATTGTCACGCCCACCTCGGCGCCCTACGCTCGCACGGCTCGATCCATGAACGTCATTCAGATATGTGATGGGAGTTGTGATGCGTGCCAGATCCCGTGTGCGTCTCGGTGCCCTGCTCACCGTGGCGGCGGCCCTCGCCGCCGTCGCCGCCGTCCCCGTGTCGGCCCAGTCCGCGACAGTCGGCGTGAGCGCCCCGCGCACCGCCGTCCTCGACGGCGAGCGCCTGCTGCGGACCAAGCAGCGCCTCGACCACGGCGACCCGCAACTCCAGCGCACCGTAAGGGACTTGACGGCCCGCGCCGACACCTGGCTGGACCAGGGCCCCTGGACCGTGGTCGACAAACCGAAGCCCGCGCCCGGCGGCGACGTCCACGACTACCTGAGCCAGGCCCCCTACTGGTGGCCCTCGCAGACGCCCACCGCCGACAACCCCTGGGGCTGCCCGTACGTCCAGCGCGACGGACAGCGCAACCCCGAGGTCGACACCGGGACCGACCGCCAGGACGTGGAGAAGGTCTTCGACTCGACGTACGACCTCGCCCTCGCCTGGTACTACACGGGCCGCAAGGAGTACGCGGAGAAGGCCGCCACGGTCCTGCGCACCTGGTTCCTCGACCCGGACACGCGCATGAACCCGAACCTGGACCACGCCCAGTTCATCCCCTGCAAGTACGACGGCCGGGCCATCGGCATCATCGACTTCTCGCAGTCGTACACGAGCGTCACCGACGCCGTCGCCCTCCTCGGCACGGGAGCCCCCGGCTGGTCGAAGGGCGACCGCTCGGCGATGGGGGAGTGGAACAAGGACTTCCTCGGCTGGCTCGTGAACAGCGACTTCGGCGCGCAGGAGGGCGCCGCCGAGAACAATCACGGCACGTTCTACGACCTCCAGGTTGCGGCCCTCGCCTACGCCACCGGCGACACCGCCCTCGCCCGGCGCACCGTCCTCGACGCCCGGACCAAGCGCATCGCCCCGCAGATCGCGGGCGACGGCAGCCAGCCGCAGGAGCTCGACAGGACCCGCAGCTGGCACTACTCGACCTTCGACCTGGTCGCCTACACCCGGCTCGCCGCGATCGGGCGGCATGTGGGCGTGGACCTGTGGTCGTACCGGGGCCCGGACGGGCAGAGCCTGTTCAAGGCCGTCGACTATCTGCTCCCCGCGGCCACCGGGTCGGCGGCGTGGCCGCACCCCGAGCTGGAGTTCCACCGGTTCGCGGCGAGTGACATCGTGCACGCTGCCGCCGATGCCGGGAGCGCCGCTGCGAAGCGGGCGGTCCCGCGTCTGGAGACGCCGCCCGGCGGGGATCTGTGGGCACTGCGCCCGGCGGCCGAACAGCTCGACTCGATCGCGGGCTGAACGGGGCGCGTCACGCCCCGACCTGGCCTGCTGAGCGTTTGCTTAGTCAAAGGTCGTACGATGGGGCTCTTGTACGTACCGCATCAGGAGCCCCACCCGTGACCGCCGAAGCCCTCGCCCGCCCTGCCCAGTCCCACGGACAGCTCGTCCCCGTCACCGTCCACTTCGACGACCTCGACGCGCTCGGCCTGCTCCACAACGCCCGCTACCCGGTGCTGGTCGAGCGCGCCTGGACCGCGCTGTGGGCGGAGCGCGGCCTCGTCTTCGAGGGCGACTGGGTGGCGGCCGGCGACTTCTGCAACGCGGTCAAGGAACTGCGCATCACGTACGACGCGCCGGTCGACCGCCCCGGCGCGTACGCCGTGCACCTCTGGCTCGACCGACTCGGCACCACCGGCCTGACGTACGGCTTCCGCTTCTGTTCGGCGGACGGTGGGACGACCTACGCCCACGGCACCCGCGTGCTCGTCCGCCTCGACCCGGCCACCCTGCGCCCCGCCCCTTGGAGCGAGATGTTCAGGACCCTTGGCCGTGAGCTCCTGCGGACGCAGGACTGACCTCGGCCTGCTGCGTCCGCGTGCGGTCCCCGGTGCGCAGCACCCCCGCGAACACCGCGAGCCCGCACGCCAGGAACGTCACCAGGCCGAACGACACCACCAGGCTCGTCGCGTCGGCGACCGTCCCGATCGCGGAGGGCGCGATGAGGCCCGAGGTGTACGTGATGGTGGCGACGCCCGCGATGGCCTGGCTCGGATTCGGTCCGCTGCGCCCCGCCGCCGCGAAGGCGAGCGGCACGACCACAGCGATCCCGAGGCCCATCAGGCCGAAACCGGCCATCGCGACCGCCGGGTTCGGCGCGACCACCACGAGCAGCCCGCCGAGCGCGGCGCCGACCCCGCCGACCCGCACGGTGCGCACCGCGCCGAACCGGTCCACGATCCTGTCGCCGGCGAGCCGCGCCACGGCCATCGTGAGCGTGAACGCGGTGGTGCACGCGGCCGCGAGCCCGGCGGAGGTGTCGAGGACGTCCCGCAGATAGACCGCCGACCAGTCCAGGCTCGCCCCCTCGGCGAAGACGGCGCAGAAGCCGACCGCG
This sequence comes from Streptomyces sp. NPDC055140, assembly GCF_053607285.1. Classification (NCBI taxonomy): domain Bacteria; kingdom Bacillati; phylum Actinomycetota; class Actinomycetes; order Kitasatosporales; family Streptomycetaceae; genus Streptomyces; species Streptomyces sp. NPDC055140. The sequence continues at coordinate 56,451 of NZ_JBSGTG010000023.1, forward strand.
CCGATCAGCAGCGCCGACCTGGGTGGCAGCGCGAAGCGCGGCGGCGGCTCCTCGTCCTCCGCGGGGCGCAGATCGAGCACGCCGCCACAGGCGATGAAGCCCACGACCGTCAGGGTCGCCGCGGCGAGCAGATGGTGCAGACGCGCGTCGGAGCCGAGGTGCGCGGCCAGCGTGCCGGCCGCCGAACCGATGAGGGCGCCCACGCTCCACATGCCGTGCAGGCTCGACATGATCGACCGGTCGAGGCGGTTCTCGACCTCGACACCCAGCGCGTTCATCGCCACGTCCGACATGCCCGCCGACGCGCCGTACGCGAACAGCGCCACGCACAGCACCACCAGATTCGGCGCGAGTGAGGGCAGGATCAGCGCGAGCGTCCACAGGGCGAGCAGGCCACGCAGCGCCGTGCGCGCGCCGAACCGGTGGCTCACCCAGCCCGCGAGCGGCATCGCCACCGAGGCGCCGAGCGCGGGGAAGGCGAGCGCGATACCGAGCTGGCCCGCGCTGACCCCCGCGTGGTCCTGGATCCAGGGCACCCGGGTCGCGAAGGACCCGGTGACCGCTCCATGGACGCAGAAGACGGTCGCGACCGCATAGCGTGCTCGCTTCAACTCCCTTGCCCCGTAACCGACTTCGCTCATCCTGCGTGCCCCTCCCGATACCGTTCCCAGGCTGCTGGCGTAAACTATCAGGAACCCTGCCTGATAAATAGTCGGTTTCCCACCGGTCTCCCGGTGCGGCCCCGGTCCCGGCAGCGAAGGCGATCTGGAAGGATCCGCGCCATGCCCGCATCACCGAGTACCGCCAGGGCCATCAACGACCGGCTCGCGCTGCGCCTCCTCCAGAGCGAAGGGCCCCTGACGGCCGGGCAGTTGAAGGAGCTCACCGGCCTGTCCCGGCCCTCCGTCGCCGACCTCGTCGAGCGGCTCACGGCCCAGGGTCTGATCGAGGTCGTCGGCGAAGCCGGCGCCCGGCGCCGCGGCCCCAACGCCAAACTCCACGGGATCGTCTCCGGGCTCGCGCATCTCGCCGCGCTCGACGTCCGCACCGAGGGCGTCACCCTCACCGTCGCCGACCTCGTGGGCACCGTCCTCGCCGAGGCGTCCGCGCCCATCGACGACGAGGAGGGCACCGGCCCCGCCGTCGAACGGGCCGTCGCCCTGGTCGAGCGCACCGCGAAGGAGGCGGGCGCCGAGCCCCTGCACACCGTGGGAATCGGCGCCCCCGGCCTCATCGACCCCGTCACCGGTGAACTCCGCGACTCGTCGGGCCTGCCCGAGTGGCACCGCCGCCTTGTCGCCGCCCTCCACGAACGCCTGCCGGCCCGCGTCCTGGTGGAGAACGAGACCAACCTCGCCGCTCTCGCCGAACAGCGCGACGGCGCCGCCCGCGACCGCGACACGTTCGCGCTGCTCTGGCTGGGGCACGGCATCGGCGCCGCGATTGTCCTCGACGGCGTCCTGCGACGCGGGGCCTCCGGCGGCACCGGCGAGATCGGTTTCCTGCCCGTGCCGGGCACGGCCGGACTCCCGTCCGCGACCGGGTGCGACGGAGGCTTCCACTCGCTGGCCGGATCCGCCGCCATCGCCGAACTCGCCCGCGCCCACGGCCTGGTGGGCCCGACGACCGCACCGGGGGAGCCGGCCGCCGCGGCGCTCGTCCGCGAAGCGGTACGGGCGGAGCCCGGGACGCCCGCCGCCTGCTTCCTCGGCGCACTCGCCGACCGGCTCGTCCTCGGGGCCGCCTCCGTCGTCGCCGTCCTCGACCCCGGCTGCCTCGTCCTGGGCGGCGAGGTCGGCCGCGCGGGAGGCGACCGCCTCGCGACCCTGGTCGCCACCCGCCTCGCCGCCATGTCCCCCCTGCCCACGGAGGTGCGGGCCGGCGCCCTCGGCGGCGCCGCGGTGCTGCGAGGAGCGCTGCTGATGGCGCGGGACGGGGCGCAGGACGACCTCTTCGCGCCGACGGACCGCTGAACCCCGCGCACGGTCCGGGTCAGCTGCCGGGGAACCGCCGCGCGAGGAACTCCTCGAACGTGCCCTGGCCCGCCGCCCGTTCGGGCGTCAGATGCCCGCCGTCCCGCATGCCCTTGCACGCCTTCCCGGCCAGGCGGACCTCGAGGAACCGCCGGCGCCGACCGCTCGCCCGCAGGTAGGAGCGGGCCGGATCCGGCGCCGTCCGCACCGCGGGACCACCCATGTCCGCCACCGGCCCGCCGCGCCGTCTACGCGTCCTGCACCGTGTCCTCGGCCCCCTCGGCCCCCTCGGCCCCCTCGGCCGAACCGGGCATCCGATACGCGACCCTGAACAATGCGCGGACGGTGGGACTCGAACTCGTCGGCGGTTGCGATCGTCACGCTCTTTCTTACCCTGGCAGAGGTGACCGTCCGGAACGCTGCGCGAGTCCACGCACACGGCCTGTGAGCCAGCCCACAGTCGATCACCCGTTTGGTCCACGCGTGGACGTGGCACACTGGCCCTGTACCAGAAGCAGCGCACTCCGGGGTCGGTGAAAGTCCGAACCGGCGGTTACAGTCCGCGACCCGGTCGCTTCCAGCGGCCGGTTGACCAGGTGAAATTCCTGGACCGACGGTTAAAGTCCGGATGGGAGGCAGTGCGCGGCGGGCGGGCATTCGTGCGCGCCGCCGTCTGTTTCGACTTGTCCCCACGGACAGGTCTCATTCGGCGTCGGCCTCGGTGTCCTCGCCCGTACGTTCTGTCGCCCTATCGCGACAGTGCCCCGGAGTCCGTGCCCGAAGAGGCAGGAGGACCCGGTGGCCACCACTTCCGCAGTGCGCGCCCGGCGAGCAGCCGTGCGCCCGCACGCGTCCTTCGCTCCTTCAGGAATCCCCGCCGGCCCTGAGGCGTTGCGCCTCACCGCCACCCTTGTCGGCCCCGCGGCCCCTGCAGCGAAGGAGCACTGAAGTGTTCACCGGAATCGTCGAAGAGCTGGGCGAGATCACTGCCGTCGAGGAACTCGGCGACGCCTCCCGCTTCAGGCTGCGCGGCCCCGTCGTCACCGAAGGGGCCCGCCACGGCGACTCCATCGCCGTCAACGGCGTCTGTCTGACGGTCGTGGAGCACGAGGGCGACGAGTTCACCGCCGACGTCATGGCGGAGACCCTCGACCGGTCCAGCCTCGGCGCCCTCGCGGTCGGCTCCCGGGTCAACCTGGAGCGCCCCACCGCCGTTGGCGCGCGCCTGGGTGGACACATCGTGCAGGGACACGTCGACGGCACGGGCAGCATCGTCGAGCGCAAGCCGTCGGAGAACTGGGAGATCGTCAAGGTCTCGCTCCCGGCGCACCTCGCGCGCTACGTCGTCGAGAAGGGCTCCATCACCGTCGACGGAGTGAGCCTCACGGTCGTCGACGCGGGCCCCGACTACTTCACCATCAGTCTGATCCCCACCACCCTCGCCCTGACCACGCTCGGCCTGAAGCAGGCCGGCGACCCGGTCAACCTCGAGGTCGACGTCATCGCCAAGTACGTCGAGCGGCTGCTCGGCGACCGTGCCCAGGAGGCCACCAAGTGAGCCTGAACTGGCTGAACTCCGAGGCGTTCACGCTCTTCGGCCAGCACATCATGTGGTCCGACATGATCGGCAACACCGTCGGTCTGGTCGCCCTCGCGCTCGGCTGGCGCCGCTCGATCTGGACCTGGCCCGCGCAGCTCGTCTCCGGCCTCATCCTCCTCACGGCCTTCGCGACCGCCCACCTCTCGGGCAGTGCGGGCAAGCAGCTCGTGGTCATCGTCGTCGCCGTGTGGGGCTGGTGGCAGTGGAACCGCGGCAAGGGGCAGGCCCAGGACGGCTCCCTCGCCGTCCGGTTCGCCACCTGGCGCGAGCGCGGCTATCTGCTGGGCGCCGCGGCACTCGGCACCCTGGCGGTCGGCGGCCTGTTCACCGCTTTCCCCACGCTTTCGTGGGACCCCTGGCCGGACGCGTACATCTTCGTCGGCACGATCGTCGCCATGTACGCCCAGGCGCGCGGCATGGTCGAGTTCTGGTTCGCCTGGCTGCTCGTCGACCTGGTGGGCGTACCGCTGAACTTCGCCAACGGATTCGCCTTCTCCGGTTTCGTCTACGTGATCTACGGCGCGCTCGTCCTGTGGGGCATGCGCGACTGGTGGCTGCGGTCCCGCTCGGCCTCGCAGCCCGCCCTGGAAGGAGCACCGGCATGACCACGGCACCCGTCTGGTACAGCACCTCGCACGACGAGGACACCTCGGACCTGTCGCTCGACCCCGTCGAGCAGGCGATCCGCGACATCGCGAACGGCCGGCCCGTCGTGGTCGTCGACGACGAGGACCGTGAGAACGAGGGCGACCTCGTCATCGCGGCCGAGAAGGCCACCCCCGAGATCGTCGCCTTCATGATGAGCGAATGCCGCGGCCTGATCTGCGCTCCCATGGAGAACGACGAGCTGGAACGCCTCCAGCTGCCGCAAATGGTCGAGAACAACACCGAGTCGATGCGCACCGCCTTCACGGTCTCCGTGGACGCGGGCCCCGCGCACGGCGTGACCACCGGCATCTCCGCCGCCGACCGTGCCACCACGCTCCAGCTCCTGGCCGGCGGTACCGCCGAGGCCGGCGACTTCGTGCGGCCGGGCCATATCTTCCCGCTGCGCGCCAAGACCGGCGGCGTCCTGGTCAGGAACGGCCACACCGAGGCCGCCGTCGACCTCGCCCGGCTCGCGGGCCTGCGACCCGCCGGTGCGATCGTCGAGATCGCGGGCGAGGACGGCACGATGCTGCGCCTGCCCGAGCTCATCCCGTTCGCCCGCAAGCACGGCCTGACGATCATTTCCATCGAGGACCTGATCGCCTATCGCCGCTCCTCCGAGCCGACGGTCCGCCGCGAGGCCGAGGTCAATCTGCCCACCGCCTTCGGCGACTTCACCGCGTACGGCTACCGCTCCACGGTCGACGGCGTCGAGCATGTCGCCCTCGTCCACGGCGAGATCGGCGACGGCGACGACGTCCTCGTGCGGGTCCACTCCGAATGCCTCACCGGCGACGTCTTCCACTCGCTGCGCTGCGACTGCGGCCCCCAGCTGGAGGAGTCGATGCGGCGCATCACCGAGGAAGGGCGCGGCATCGTCGTCTACCTGCGCGGCCACGAGGGGCGCGGCATCGGCCTGCTCTCCAAGCTGCGCGCCTACGAGCTCCAGGAGCGCGGCCGCGACACGCTGGACGCCAACCTGGAACTGGGCCTTCCGGCCGACTCGCGGGACTACGCGGCGGGCGCCCAGATCCTTGAGGACCTCGGCGTGCGCGGCCTGCGCCTGCTGACCAACAACCCCGACAAGACCGACGCGCTCCTGCGGCACGGCCTCAAGGTCGTCGCCCGCGAGTCCATGCCGGTCCAGGCGGGCGAGCACAACCTCCGTTACCTGCGCACCAAGCGGGACCGGATGGGCCACGACCTGCCCTGGCTGGACGCCCCCGCGTCCACGACCTGCGCGAACCAGTAGCCCGTACCCCTTTCAGACGACACACCGCACACCGAACACAGCACCACACAAGCACTGAGGAGCAACGTGAGTGGCAAGGGCGCACCCGAACTGTCCGTACGCAACTGCGGTGACCTGCGCGTCGCCGTCATCGCGGCGCAGTGGCACGAGAAGGTGATGGACGGTCTCGTGGACGGCGCCCTGCGCGCCCTGCACGAGCTCGGCATCGACGAGCCGACCCTCCTTCGGGTGCCGGGCAGCTTCGAGCTCCCCGTCGTCGCCAAGGTCCTCGCGGGCCGCGGCTACGACGCGATCGTCGCTCTCGGCGTCGTCATCCGAGGCGGCACCCCGCACTTCGAGTACGTGTGCCAGGGCGTCACCATGGGGCTCACCCAGGTCACCATCGACACCGGCGTCCCCGTCGGCTTCGGCGTGCTGACCTGTGACACCGAGGAGCAAGCCCTCGACCGCGCCGGAATCGAGGGCTCGAACGAGGACAAGGGCCACGAGGCCGTCACGGCGGCTGTCGCCACGGCGGCCACACTGCGCTCGGTCAGCGAACCCTGGCGCTGAGTGGCCGGGCGTAACCCCGTAGTCTTAGGACCATCATGGCGAACAAAACCTTCGAAGAGCTCTTCGCCGAGCTTCAGCTCAAGGCCAAGAACGGCGACCCCGCGACGTCCCGCACCGCCGAACTGGTGGACAAGGGCCTCCATGCCATCGGCAAGAAGGTCGTCGAGGAGGCCGCCGAAGTCTGGATGGCCGCCGAGCACGAGGGCAAGGAGGCCGCTGCCGAGGAGATCTCGCAGCTGCTGTACCACGTCCAGGTGATGATGGTCGCCCGGGGAATCTCCCTCGACGACGTCTACGCCCACCTCTAGAGCCGGCGCCCGGTTCCCACTCGCACGTCACACCCCTCCTGAACGCAAAGGAATCCGACCTCATGCTGCGCATCGCCGTCCCCAACAAGGGTTCACTGTCCGGACCTGCGTCGGCGATGCTCCATGAGGCCGGATACCAGCAGCGCAAGGAGTCCAAGGAGCTCGTCCTCGTCGACCCGGTCAACGAGGTGGAGTTCTTCTACCTGCGGCCCAAGGACATCGCGATCTACGTGTCGTCGGGCAAGCTCGACATCGGCATCACCGGCGAGGACCTGCTGATCGACTCCGGCGTCAACGCCGAGGTCATCCTGCCGCTCGGCTTCGCCCGCTCCACGTTCCGCTTCGCGGCCAAGCCGGGCACCGTCTCCGGCCTCGAAGACCTCGCGGGCAAGACGATCGCCACCTCCTACGAGGGCATCGTCGGCAAGCACCTCGCCGAGTCCGGCGTCGACGCGTCCGTCGTCCACCTCGACGGCGCCGTCGAGACGGCCATCGAGCTGGGCGTCGCCCAGGTCATCGCGGACGTCGTCGAGACCGGCACCTCCCTGCGCAACGCGGGCCTCGAGGTCTTCGGCGAGCCCATCATGAAGTCCGAGGCCGTCGTGATCCGCCGCTCCGGCGCCGCTGCGGAAGAGCCCAAGGTCCAGCAGTTCCTGCGCCGCCTCCAGGGCGTCCTGGTCGCCAGGACGTACGTGATGATGGACTACGACTGCCGCGCCGAGCACCTGGAGCAGGCCGTCGCCCTCACCCCGGGTCTCGAGTCGCCCACGATCTCGCCCCTCCACAACGAGGGCTGGGTCGCCGTCCGCGCGATGGTCCCCGCCAAGGGCGCCCAGCGCATCATGGACGACCTGTACGAACTCGGCGCGCGGGCCATCCTGACCACGGCCATCCACGCCTGCCGCCTCTGAGGACCGCACTCATGTCCGAAGTCCCCACGCTGCCCGTCACCTTCCGGCCTGCCCGCACCCGGGCGGTCCTGCTCGGCCTCGGCGGCGCGATGTTCGTCACTCTCACTGCCATCGCCCTCATGCTGGGCGGCCTCAACCCGGGCGACCGTCTCACCTTCATCTTCACCGGGGCGCTCCTCGTCGGCGGGCTCGTCCTGCTCGCCCGGCCCAAGGTCGTGGCGGACGACGAGGGCGTCACCGTGGTGAACATCGCCCGCAGCCGCCGCCTGGCCTGGGCGGAGATCGTCCAGGTCACCCTGCGGCCCGGCGACCCCTGGGTGTTCCTCAACCTCAGCGACGGCACGAGCCTGGCCGCCATGGGCATCCAGCCCGCCATGGCCAAGGAGCGTGCCCTCGCCGACGCGCGTGCCCTGCGCGCCCTCACCGAGGCCCGTTCCGTAGTTTCCGGACGATCCGGGGAACTTCAGGGCTGACTCAGGGCCGCACGCCCTGACGCTTCCACCCCTGTCTTGATTAATCTGGTGGCGGGGCGCGCGCACATCGCCGCCCCGCTCCCGACTACGGGTCCGCCAGGGCCCCGGGGGTTTCCTGCTAACCGAGGAGTGACTCCCTCCGGCGATGGACGGTTCGTCCTGCAGTACATGCGCCGCCCCCTCCCGACATAGCGCGACCGAATTGCGCGTTGTGTGCGCGGAGGCGGCGGCATGACCATCCCCTTGTTGCTCCTCGGAGCGGCATTCCTGCTGATCCTGGCCAACGGCTTCTTCGTGGCGGCCGAGTTCGGCCTCGTCACGGTGGAGCGCGCCGACGCCGAGAAGGCCGCGGCCGACGGCGACCGACGGGCCCGTACCGTCGTGAACGCCCTCAAGGAGCTGTCCTTCCAGCTCTCCGGCACCCAACTCGGCATCACCATCACCTCACTGGTCGTCGGCATGCTCGCCGAACCGGCGCTCGCGACGCTGCTCGCGGGGCCCTTCACCGCCGTCGGTGTACCGGAAGGCGCCGTCGGCGGCGTCTCCGTCGTCTTCGGCATGCTCCTGGCCTCCGCCGTGCAGATGGTGATCGGCGAGCTGGTGCCGAAGAACTGGGCGGTGTCCAAGCCGCTCCAGGTCGCACGGTTCGTCGCGGGCCCCCAGCACGTGTTCTCGCGCCTCTTCAGGCCCGTGATCGCGCTGCTCAACGCCGTGGCCAACCGCGCGGTACGCGCCCTGGGCGTCGAGCCCGCCGACGAGCTGGCCTCGGCCCGCACCCCCGGTGAACTCGTCTCCCTGGCCAGGCACTCCGCGCAGGCGGGCACCCTGGAGCAGGACACGGCGGACCTGTTCGTCCGCACCCTGTCCCTCGGTGAGCTCACCGCCCAGCACGTCATGACGCCGCGCGTGAAGGTCAGCGCGCTCCAGTCCTCGGCGACCGCCGAGGACGTCGTCAACCTCACGCGCGCCACCGGCCTCTCCCGCTTCCCGGTCTACCGCGAGCGGATCGACGAGATCGTCGGCATGGTGCACCTCAAGGACGCCCTCGCGGTGTCCGCGCACGAGCGGCTGCGCACTCCCGTGAGCCGCATCGCCCAGGCCCCGCTGCTCGTCCCGGAGACGCTGCCCGTGCAGCCCCTCCTGGAGCGCCTGCGCAGTGAGCAGCCCATAGCCGTCGTCGTCGACGAGTACGGCGGCACGGCCGGGGTCGTCACCCTGGAGGACATCGTCGAGGAGCTCGTCGGCGAGGTCCGCGACGAGCACGACCGCTTCGACCTGCCCGAGCTCGCGGTCGCCCCGTCCGAGGACGGCCGCCCCGCGTGGGACGCCGACGGCAGCTGCCGGGTCGACATCCTGCGCCGCATAGGACTCGACGTACCGGAAGGCCCGTACGAGACCGTCGCAGGTCTCGTAGCCGATCTGCTGGGACGGATCCCCGCGCCCGGTGACCGGGCCGAGCTGCCCGGCTGGCGGCTCGCGGTGCGTCAGGTCGACCACTACCGCGCGGAGCGCGTCCGGATCGTACGGACCGCGGACGCCGCCCAGCTGGCGGAGGCCGCCCGATGAGCGCGCTCCAACTGTTCTTCGCCCTCCTCCTCGTGCTGGCCAACGGTTTCTTCGTGGGCGCGGAGTTTGCCCTCGTCTCCGTGCGCCGCAGCCAGATCGAGCCCCTGGACACCAAGCGGGCCCGCCAGGTCCTGTACGGCCTGGAGCACCTGCCGCAGATGATGGCGGCGGCCCAGTTCGGCATCACCGTCTGCTCTTTGACGCTCGGCGCGGTCGCCGAGCCGACGGTCGCCCATCTGCTGGAGCCGCTCTTCGAGGCGATGCACCTGCCCGAGGGAATGATCCACCCTCTCGGCTACGTCATCGCGCTCGCCGCCGTCGTCAGCCTCCACCTCGTCATCGGCGAGATGATCCCGAAGAACCTCGCGATGGCGGCGCCGGAGAAGACCGCCCTCTGGTTCAGCCCTGGCCTGGTCGCCTTCGCCCGGCTGTGCCGGCCGGTCACCGTCGCTCTCGGCGCCTGTGCCCGGCTCGTGCTGAAGCTGTTCGGGGTCGAGCCGAGGGACGAGGTCGAGGCGGTCTTCACCAGCGTGCAGCTCGGCCGTCTCGTCGAGGACTCCGGACAGGCGGGGCTGCTCGAACCCGAGGCGCAGGAGCGCCTGGAGGACGCCCTGGAGCTGGGCTCGCGCCCGGTCACCGACGTCCTGCTCGACCGGGCGTCCCTGGTCACGGTCGGCCCCTCGGTCACCCCCGGCCAGGTCATCGAGCTGACCGGCCGTACGGGCTACTCCCGCTTCCCGGTCTGCGCGGAGGGGGGCGCCTTCATGGGCTATCTGCATGTGAAGGACGTCCTCGACCTGATCGACTCCGCCGACCACGACCGCGCGGTGCCGCAGCAGATCTGGCGTCCCATGACGACGCTGCGCGCCGAACTCCCGCTCGACGACGCCCTGACGGTGATGCGCCGCGCCGCGACGCACCTCGCGCAGGTCGCCGACGCCTCGGGCCGGGTCCTCGGCCTGGTCGCCCTGGAAGACGTCCTGGAGATGCTCGTCGGCGAGGTCCGTGACCCCGCGCACCGGGACGCCCCGGCGCCCGGGGCGCGGGTGGCGGAGCCGCGGGCCGAGGCGCCGGAGGAGGCGCTGGCCGGCTGACAGGCGCACACGGCGAAGGGGCGGGTCCCGGATCGGGCCCGCCCCTTCGCCATGTCACATCGCGGACGGATCCTGGGGCCCGCGCCCCGAGAGGACCTCGCCGTACGCCTGCATCAGATCGGGCAGCCGCAGCGTCGACAGGTCGTCCCGCGTCGGAGTCGTCGTGTAGCCCGTCAGCCGCAGGTCCCGGTAGGCGCACGACTTCTCGTACAGCGTCCGCAGGAACCTTCCGTTGCCGAGCTCGTCGATCCAGCCCTGGTCGACGACGTGTCCGCTGATGGAGCGCAGTTCGTCGAGGGCCTCCTCGTCCCACACGTCCCCGTTCTCCGCGGCGAGCACCTCGCCGATCGCGGTGAGTTCGAGGGGCCGGTACGAGGGGAAGTCGACCCGCGTCGTGAAGCGCGAGGACAGTCCGGGGTTTGCCGCGAGGAGGCGGTCCATGCCCTCCGGGTAGCCCGCGAGGATCACCACGAGGTGGTCCCTGTTGTCCTCGGCGCGCTTCAGGAGGACCTGGAGCGCCTCGTCGCCGTACGCGTCGCCCTTGCCGTAGCCCGAGTTCGACAGGGCGTACGCTTCGTCGACGAACAGGACGCCGCCGATCGCCGAGTCGATCAGCTCGTTCGCCTTCACGGCCGTCTGGCCCAGATACTCGCCGACCAGGTCGGCCCGCTGGGCCTCCACGAGATGGTCGCCGCCGAGCAGCCCGAGCGCGTAGAAGACGCGGCCGAGGATGCGGGCCACGGTGGTCTTGCCGGTGCCGGAGGGGCCCGAGAAGACGAAGTGCCGTTTCGGCGGCTGCACGGGCAGGCCCTGCCCGGCCCGCAGGCGCGCCATGTTCAACTGCGCCGAGAGTGCCTTCACCTGCCGCTTCACGGGTTCCAGGCCGACCATCCGCTCCAGCTCGGCGAGGGCCTCCTCGAGCAGTGCGGGGTCGGCGGGGCCGGCGGGTAGTTGCGGCGTGATCGGTACGACGGCTTTCTCGCGGACCGCGTCGGTTTCGGCGGACACGGCGCCGGGCGGCGGCAGATCGGGCTCGCTCACCTTCAGGTCCCGGCCGTCGCCCTCGTACAGCGGGTCCATCGACTCGGAGCCGTCCAGCACGTCCTGGCCGAGCCCGGTCATCGTGAGGGGACTGAGGTCCGTGCCGTCGCCGAAGTCGCCGTACCCGTCGCTCTCGGCGATGGCCGCGAGGCGGGCCGAGGTGTCCATGAACGCGGGGTCCACGCGGTGCACGGCCCGGTACAGGGGGAGCGCGGCGGCGGAGCGGCCGGTGCCCTCGTGCGCGCGGGCCAGCCAGTAGCGCAGCTCCTTGCGCTGGGGCTGCTCGCTCCGGCAGCGCATCAGCGCGGCGGACAGGAGTGGCTCGGCCTGCCCGTACATCTCCAGGCGCACCCGGGCCATCCCGCCGAAGAGCCCGGCCTCGATGCCGAGGAGCCCGTCGTCGAGCAGCGGGTCCGTGTGCCGGACCAGCTGCTCCCAGTCCTTGACGAGGTAGGCGCGGCAGGCGTGCAGGAACCGCACCTGCGGATCGGCGTCCACTCGCGGCAGCGTCGCCAACGCCCCGTCCAGGTCCGGGACATGGCGCCCGTCGAGCCAGTGCGAGGCGTGGGCGAGCAGCAGATCGCGCGGCCGCTCCAGGACGGGCTGTACCCACCAGCCGAGCCAGTACCAGGAGTTCAAGGTGCGCCGGTGCCGGGTGCGCTGCTCGCCGAACCGGTCGCGGTGCCGGAACATGCGCAGCAGCGCCGTCGTCGTGTCGATGCGTAACGCGTGCAGCCCCAGCCAGCCGTCGGCCATGCCGGGATCCATCCGGACCGCGGCCCGGAACTCCTCCTCGGCCTGCGGATAGGCGCCCATGGTGTAGGCGTCCACGCCACGCACCCAGGCGAGGTCGGCCGGGCCGGGCGAGCCCTGTGTGCCGAAGTCCATCACGTCCCCCACAAACCGTGCCCCCGTGGTACGCCGCCGGGCCGGTGCCCGCCGGCTCCTGCGCCGAACCGATGTGCTGTGGACGGGAGTTGTCATGGTGCGGACCGCGAGCCGTCCGTAAGCCGCACCGAGAGGCATCGTACCTGCGCAGCAGTCGTCGGCCGAGGCCGCCGCAGGCCCGGATCCGAGGCGGACGGCGCAGGTGTGGGCGGGGCCGGACGGTGACCGAGGGTGAACGAATCAGGGCTCACCGCACCCCCGAAGGGGTGAACAGGGCAGAACGAAGCCCCCGATCACGGGGGAACAACCGGGGGCTTCGCGTCTGCCGGCGGCCCCGAAAGGCCGCACATTCAGAACGTAAGTCCTGTACGGCCCCTCGGTCAAGCCGAGTTGAGGCACTCGCGGAAACTGGCGAAAGGCACTTCTGGAAGGGTCAGCGCGCTGCCGACGGCCCTTCACGGTGAGTGACGGAAGGCGTCGAAAGTCCGGTCCCAGGAGGCATCTGACATGCCTCGTAGCCCTCAGGACACTCGCGTACCAATGTCTGGGCGAAGGGGCGCGAGGGGTCGTCGGCGAAGTGCGCGCGCTCCGCGCGGATCCAGCCGTCCCAGAACTCGCTCTGCGCCGGTCCGTCCCGTCGCTGCCCCCGTTCCCAGGACACCTCCTCGGGCGTGTCCATCCACAACAGGCACGCCAGGAACGGCCGTACCGCGCGCCGGCCCGCGCCCACGCCCTCCATCAGGACCACCGGCGCGGGCGCCAGGGCGCGCGGCGGGCAGAAGCGCCGGGCGTTCCAGTCGTACGGCTCGTACCGGGCGCTCTCGCCGCGGGAGAGCGGATCGATGACCTGCTCGCGCAGCCGCGCCGTCCAGCCGAAGAGGGCGTCGTGGCTGGCGAGATCGTCGAGGTGCAGGACGGGCGCCTGACCGAGCGCCTCGGCGAGCCGGGCGGCGAACGTCGACTTGCCGGAGCCCGCGTGGCCGTCGACGGCGATCAGCCGGACCGGGCCGCAGGAGGGCGGCAGGACGCGCAGTGTCGCGGCGAGCCGGGGGAGCGGCAGGTGCTGGAAGGTCATCGCCCGCAAGGGTACGGGAGGCGCCCGGCCGGTTTCCCGCGCGCCGCCGCAGGTCATGCCAGTGGTACAGGCCAATATTGGTAGCCACGACAGGGCCGGAAACGCTGGTGGAAGTCAGCGGGTACCGGCCATAGTTGGCGCACTGTCGTGCACCTCACCCGCCCCTTTACGGATATCTCGTCGACTGGGGGAGCCCCGCCCATGACCCGACCCGAACCTCTGTCCCGCAGAACCCTGCTCACCGCCGCCGCGGCCACCGCGGGCGCAGCGGCGCTCGCCACGTCCGCGGGTACCGCCGTCGCCGGCACCGGCGCACCGGCCCCCGCCGCCCCGCGCCTCGTGGACAACCACGCCTGGACCTCGCACTCGGACTGGCGCTCCGGAACGGCGGCCGGCACCCGCACGGTCGCCGGGTCCCGCCCTGGCCTGACGCTCGCGACCCCCGAGGGCCGCACCGACTACACGGATCCGCACACGGGCAAGACCGCCACCTGGGAGTACGGCCGGTGGACCTCCCCGGCCCATCGCCTCTCGGTGCCCGCCACCGAGGTCATCGCCTCCTGGAACGCGCGCACCCCGGCCGGTACCTGGATCCAGATCGAACTCCAGGGCACATACTCCGACGGGGCGGCGACGCCCTGGTACGTGATGGGCCGCTGGGCCGCGAGCGACCAGGACATCCGGCGGACCTCCGTCGACGACCAGTCGGACGGCAAGTCCAGTATCTGGACGGACACCTTCTCGATCGACGACGTGGCCTCGGGACTGCGCCTCGTCTCGTACCGCCTGCGGCTGACCCTGTACCGCGCGCCGGGCTCCAAGGCCTCGCCCCTCGTGTGGCGGCTCGGGGCCATGGGCTCCGACGTCCCCGACCGCTTCTCGGTCCCGGCCTCGGAGCCGGGGCTCGCCAAGGAGCTGTCCGTTCCGCGCTTCTCGCAGAGCATCCACGCGGGCCAGTACCCCGAGTATGACAACGGCGGCGAGGCCTGGTGCAGCCCCACGTCCTCGCAGATGATCATCGAGTACTGGGGCCGCGAGCCCTCGTCGGACGACCTCTCCTGGGTCAACCCGGACTACGCGGACCCGGAGGTCTGCCACGCGGCCCGCTTCACGTACGACTACCAGTACGAGGGCTGCGGCAACTGGCCCTTCAACGCGGCCTACGCGGCGACGTACAAGGACCTCCAGGGCGTCGTCACGCGGCTCGGCTCGCTCGGTGATCTGGAGACCCTGATCGCGGCGGGGATCCCGGCCATAACGTCGCAGTCGTTCCTCAAGGAGGAGCTGACGGGGGCGGGGTACGGGACGTCCGGACACCTCATGACGGTGATCGGCTTCACCGCGGACGGCGACGTGATCGCCAACGACCCGGCGTCGCCCAGCGACCCGGCCGTGCGCCGCGTCTACAAGCGGGCCGAGTGGGAGAAGATCTGGCTCCGTACCAAGAGGTACAACGCCACCGGCAAGGTCGTGTCCGGCACCGGTGGCGTCTGCTACCTGTACTTCCCGGCCCACCCGACCTCGAAGCAGCGCCGCGCGCTCGAGGCGGTCGGCGTCCGCTGAGGCACCTGCCGCGGCCCCTCCCGACGCGACCGGGAGGGGCCGCGGCATGCCCGCGACGACTCCACGAGCGGATCGGCTCGTGACCGGATCCACGCCCCGGTCCGGGGGGCCCGGCATCGGTGCCGGCGGCCTTCCCTCGCAGGTGTGTCACCGATGTGAGGCGCGCGACGCCGCAGGGTAGTTGTGCGTGACCAAGCTCTCGCCCACAACCGGCCGCGGCGGTGGCATCGTGGAAGGGTCAGTGGGGGGATGCCACTGCCGGACGACCTCAGCGAGATGCCATGACCGCGACCACCGTCACGAACCGCGCCGCCCGGACCCGCACCGGCGGTCCCAAGGACAACGGCCCCAAGATCCTGGAGCACGTTCTCGGCTGGACCTTCGTGGTGGTCCTCGCCATGTTCGTCACGCAGGCCGGCCTGATGTGACCCGGCTCTGCCCGGTGCCGGGCTCGACGCGCCGGTGCCGGTCCGGGAGCCCCGCGAGCCCGTAGAGCCACCGCACGGGAGATTGCTCGCGGTGACCTTGCCCGCGTCACCGCCCGCCGTCAGCTTGAACACCACTGTCCCGACGGGGGTCTTGACCTCCGCCGCCTGGCAGATGTCGCTCGGCGTCGCGTTCCCGATCCCGAGGAGCGCCACGGGGTGCCCCTCGTAGTCGGCGTCCGGGTCCGACTGGACGTACGACGAGAGCCCCTGGCTTTGCAGGTTGCCCGAGGAGACCTGGAAGCTGGTGCCCGGAGAGGGCGAACGGCGCGGCGAGCGCGTCCTGCGCCATCACTGAGGCCATCGTGCCGACCGCGGGCAGCGCCACAACTGCCGTCTTCTTCCGGTTCGTTGTGCCATGCCGGTGTGCTTCGCTCACTGTTCCTCCCGTACGTCGTCCGCATGCGCAAGGAGCGCGCGGGCAAGGGGGAGTGCGTGGGAAGGTTCAAACCGCGGATGTCCCGCCGGCAGTTGGAGACCAGGGCTGAAATTGAATAGTAGTCAACAGCGCGTATCGGGCTCCGGTCTCGGGCGCCCGCAGGCGCGCGGCACCGACCGGTCCGTGGCGCGCCGCGCCGAACTCATCACCATCGGGCGGAAGTTGTTCGCCGACACGTCCTACGACACGCTGTCGATGGACGACATCGCCCGGCACGCGGGCGTCGCCAAGGGGCTGATCTACTACTACTTCAAGTCGAAGCGCGGCTACTACCTCGCGATCGTCGAGGAGTCCGTCGCCGACCTGGTCGCGCGCGCGGGCGGCGTCGGCGACCTCACGCCCGTGGACCGCGTGCACCGCACCATCGACGGCTATCTCCGCTACGCCGAGCACCACCAGGCCGCGTACCGGACCATCATCAGCGGCGGCGTCGGCTTCGACGCCGAGGTGCACGCCATACGGGACGGGGTGCGCGAGACGATGATCGCCACCATCGCCGAGGGCGCGTACGGACGCCGCGACATTCCCCGGGTCGCGCGGATGGCGCTGCTCGGCTGGCTGTGCAGCGTCGAGGGGATCACGCTCGACTGGATCGGCGACCGCACCCCTGGCAGGGACACGGTGCGCGAACTCCTGGTGCGCCTGCTCGGCGAGACCCTGCGAGTGATCGAGCAGTTCGAGCCGGACTGCCCGGCGCCCGCGAGGCCCTGACGCGACGCGAAGGGGCGGGGGACGCCGCGCATCCCCCGCCCCAAGTGCCGTACTTGAGTGGCTAGTTGACCGCCTTGATCAGTTCGCCGTTCGTCGTGTCACCGCTGAGCTCCCAGAGGAAGGTGCCTCCGAGGCCCTGCTGGTTCTTGTAGTCCATCTTCCCGGCGATGGTGGCCGGGGTGTCGTAGCTCCACCAGTTGTTGCCGCAGTACGCGTAGGCGGTGCCGCCCACCGTGCCCGTCGCCGGGCACTTCGACTTGAGCTCCTTGTAGTCGTCGATGCCCTGCTCGTACTTGCCGGCCGCCGGGCCCGTGGCCGTGCCGCCGGGCGCCGACTGCGTGACGCCGGTCCAGCCGCGCCCGTAGAAGCCGATGCCGAGCAGCAGCTTCGAGGCCGGGACGCCGAGGCCCTTGAGCTTGGTGATGGTGGCGTCGGTGTTGTAGCCCGCCTTGGGGATGCCGCTGTACGAGGTCAGGGGCGAGTGTGGGGCGGTCGGCCCCTGCGCGTCCCAGGCCCCGAAGTAGTCGTACGTCATCGGGTTGTACCAGTCGACGTACTGGGCGGCGCCGGCGTAGTCGGTGGCGTCGATCTTGCCGCCGTCGGAGGCGTCGGCCGGGATCGCGGACGTGATCAGCGCGCTGGAGCCGAACTTCGAACGCAGCGCGCTCATCAGGTTCTTGTAGGCGTCGCGCCCGCTCGTGTCGCAGGACAGGCCACAGGCGTTGGGGTACTCCCAGTCGATGTCGATGCCGTCGAAGACATCGGCCCACTTGGAGTTCTCGACCAGGTCGTAGCAGGACTGCGCGAACCCGGCCGGGTCCTTGGCCGCGTCGGTGAACCCGCCCGACCAGGTCCAACCGCCGAAGGACCAGAGGATCTTGAGGTTCGGGTGCAGCTTCTTCAGCTTGAGCAGCTGGTTGAAGTTGCCGCGCAGCGGCTGGTCCCAGGTGTCGGCGACGCCGTCCACCGCCTGGTCGGCGGTGTACGCCTTGTCGGTGGCGGCGTACGAGTCGCCCATCGCGCACTTGCCGCCGGTGACGTTGCCGAAGGCGTAGTTGATGTGCGTGAGCTTGTCGGCCGAGCCGGACGTCTCGATGTTCTTGACGTGGTAGTTCCGGTCGTAGACACCCCATTCGGTGAAGTAGCCGACGACCTTCGAACCGGCCGCGGCTTCCTGGGGGCCGACGTCGTTCTGTGCCGCGGCGGTGCCCGCGGAGGCGAGCAGTCCGGCGCCGAGAACGGCGCAACACACGGCGGACAGGAGCGCCCGGAAGGAGGCGCGTGGACGGTGCGGTCTGAGCATCGTGTCTCCTCGTGGGGGAGGGGAGCGTGGGGGGATTTGCTGTGGACCTCGTGGGCGTCGTCACGCGAGATGCGCGCCATGAGTCTTTGGCATGAACGCGTTAAGACGTTGCAGGGAACCTTAGGAGGACTAGACCAGTGGGGTCAATGGTGCGGACCAATGCGCTCGGGGCTCGGCGGCTTTCGGTTCGGGCGACCGGCGGCTTCGGGGCGGGGATCCAGCGGCCTCCCGTGGGGGCTCCGGGCCGCTCCCGGCCGCCTCTCCGCCGTCTTTTCGGTATCTTTGAAGTAAGCGGTCGTTAACTGGTGACTGGCCGCCGTCGAACAGGCATACTCAACGGGCCGCAGCCGCTGGTCAGCGCCCGTCCGAGACCCGGAGGGGAGCCCTCGGTGGCGGCTCGAACACGGCGCCGCCGCACCACCCCGCGCGCGACCGCCGCAGTGCCCGACAGGGAGGAGAGCGTCGATATGCCCGACCGCGCCCCGCAGCCGGTGGACCGTCAACTGCCCACGGACGAGGCCCGGGATCTGTTCTCGCTCGTACGTGAGCTCGTGCAGCGCGAGATCGCTCCGAGCGCGGCCGAGGAGGAGGACGCCGGACGCTTCCCGCGCGAGACGTTCTCACTGCTCTCCGAGTCGGGTCTGCTCGGCCTCCCCTACGACTCCGACTTCGGTGGCGGCGACCAGCCGTACGAGGTCTACCTCCAGGTACTGGAGGAGCTCGCCGCCGCCCGGCTCACCGTCGGCCTCGGCGTCAGCGTCCACTCGCTGGCCTGTCACGCACTGGCCAATTTCGGCACCAAGGAGCAGCGGACCGAGCACCTGTCCGCCATGCTCGGCGGCGGCCTGCTCGGCGCGTACTGCCTCTCCGAGCCGTCCTCGGGATCGGACGCCGCCTCGCTGCGGACCAAGGCGGTCCGCGTGGGCGACGACTGGGTGATCACCGGCACCAAGGCCTGGATCACGCACGGCGGCGTCGCCGACTTCTACACCGTCCTGGCGCGCACCGGCGGAGAGGGGGCGCGTGGCATCACCGCGTTCCTGGTCCCGGGTGACGCCGAGGGGCTGAGCGCGGCGGCGCCCGAGAAGAAGATGGGGATGAAGGGCTCGCCCACGGCGCAGGTCCACTTCGACGGGGTGCGTGTGAGCGACGCGCGCCGGATCGGCGAAGAGGGACAGGGCTTCGCGATCGCGCTTTCCGCCCTCGATTCGGGGCGGCTCGGCATCGCCGCCTGCGCGATCGGCGTGGCTCAGGCGGCCCTTGACGAGGCCGTCTCGTACGCCACGGGTCGCGAGCAGTTCGGGCGGCCCATCGCCGACTTCCAGGGCCTGCGCTTCATGCTCGCCGACATGGCCACGCAGATCGAGGCCGGCCGTGCGCTCTATCTGACGGCGGCGCGCCTGCGCGACGCGGGCCGGCCCTTCTCCAAGCAGGCGGCCATGGCCAAGCTGATGTGCACGGACACGGCGATGAAGGTCACCACGGACGCCGTCCAGGTACTCGGGGGGTACGGCTACACGGCCGACTTCCCGGCCGAGCGCTACATGCGCGAGGCCAAGGTGCTGCAGATCGTGGAGGGCACCAATCAGATCCAGCGCATGGTCATCGCGCGGCACCTCGCCGGTCCTGAAACCCGCTGAACTGCCCGGTTCTGACCGGAGACGCCACCAGCCGGGCCCACTCCGGATCGTGGCGTCCCGGCAGGGTCTTGCCACGGTCGGCCCAGTGGCTGACCAGGGCGCGGTAGATCGGCGGGTCCTGGGGCGCGGGGCGCTCCGGGGGCGGCGGCTGCGGAACCGATTCTTCGGTGGTGGGGACCAGGAGGCGCCTGCGGCGGCCGGTGGCGGTCTGCGTAAGGGTCATGCCCAGGCCAACGCGCCCGCGGCGGGCAGGTCACCCTTCGGGGCATGGGGGCGTGCGTTCTAGGGCTCCCGTTCGGACCGGGCCGGATCACCGGCCCCGCGGGCTCGGCCTGATCCGGCCGTCCCCGCATCCGGGCCGGCGCACGCATCTGGCTCCGGCGGCTCAGCTGACGTACCGTCAACTCCGCCGCCGGGGGCCGCACCCCTCCGGGCGACGTCAACCGCCGTACGCCCAGGGAGGAAACGCGTGGCAGACGACCGCCCCGTCGCGCTCGACGAATACCCGGTCCACCAGGTCCCGCTGTCCATGAAGCATGTCGCGACCGGTGACCGCAACGCCTACGACCGGTGCATCTTCCACCTCGTCGACCCCACCGGGGAATTCCTGCTCATCCTCGGCCTCGGCGTCTACCCGAACCTCGGCGTCATCGACGCGTACGCGACCCTGCGCGTCGGCGACACCCTCCACGCGGTCCGCGCCTCCGACGCCCTGCGCGACGACACCCGCATGGAACTCGCCGTCGGCCCGCTCCGGATCCAGGTGGAACGTCCCCTGAAGGACTTCGTCCTGACCTGTGAGGCCGACCCGGACGACCCCGGCGGACTCTCGTACGAGATCAACTGGTCGGCGGCCTTTCCGGCGCTCTGGGAGCCCCACCACACGCAGCGGCGCGGCGGCCGCCTCACCCTTGAGGGCAGGCGCTTCGTGCAGGCCGGGCGCTGTGACGGCCGGCTCCGCGTCGGCGGGCGCGAGGTGTCCCTCGACGGCTGGACCGGCACCCGCGACCGCAGTTGGGGCGTGCGCCCGGTCCCCGGCGAGGAGGGCGGCCGGCTCGCCGAGGAGAACAGGACCGAGGGCTTCCACTGGATCTGGTCACCGGTCCGTTTCGACGACCGCTTCCTGATGGTGATCGTCCAGGAGGACGCCGACGGCTACCGCACCCTCAACGACGCCACCCTCGTCCGCGACGGTCACCCGGACCTCCAACTCGGCTGGCCCCAGGCCGACATCACCTACCGGACCGGCACCCGCCACCCCGAGAGCGCCGTCGTCCACCTCGCCGACCCGCTCTCCCGCAAACCCCTGGAACTCGGCGTCGAGATCCTCGCCTCGTCCCCGCTCGCCGTCGGCGCCGGCTACCCGCCCGCGGACGACTGGCAGCACGGCACCTGGCGCGGCCGCGACTGGACCGACCGCCGCAGCTACGACCTCTCCGACCCCGCCGCCCACCCACTGGCCGCCTACGGCGTCATCGACCACGCGGCGCGCTTCACCCTGGACGGCCAGGTCGGCCACGGCATCTTCGAGCACGGCAGCTTCGGCAGGCACGACCCGAGCGGCTTCACCGGCTACGACTCCGTGGCGCCCTGAAAGGAGCCTGCGATGGCGACAGCACCCCGACCGCGCACCAGTACCCGCGACCCGGAGGAGGTGGCCCGGAAGCTCACCTCGTGGCTGGCCGTCCGTCTACCGGGCGCCGAAGCGGTGAACGTGACCGTCCCCGAGTCCAACGGCATGTCCAGCGAGACCCTGCTCTTCGACATCGAACACCCCGAACCCCCGGTCCGCTCCTGCGCGTTGAGACTCGCCGCCGACCCGTCCGCGTACACGATCTTCCCCGACTACGACATGCCACGGCAGTACCGCACGATGCGGCTCGCCGCCGAGCGCACCGGGGTGCCGGTGCCGCGGGTTCTGTGGCTCGAGGAGGATCCCGGGCCGCTGGGCGCCCCGTTCTTCGTGATGGAGCGTGTCGAGGGCCGCGTACCGCCGGACGTCATGCCCTACACGTATGAAGGCAACTGGCTGCACTCCGCGACGGACGCCGAGCGCGCGCGGCTCCAGGACGCGACCGTAGGCCTCATCGCCCGCCTGCACGACGGAGTCGCGGCGTCCGAGGCCGAGTTCCTCGCCGCGCCCGGTCAGGGAAGCGCCCTGCGCCGCCACGTCGAGGCCCAACGCGCCTACTACGCCTGGGTGGTGGACGGTCTGCCGCCGTCACCGCTCATCGAGAGCGCCTTCGACCGGCTCGCCGAACTCTGGCCCGCCGACGAGGGCGAACCCGTCCTCAACTGGGGCGACGCCCGCATCGGGAACATCATCTACGACGGCTTCGAACCTGCCGCCGTGCTCGACTGGGAAATGGCGGCCCTGGCCCCGCGCGAGGTCGACCTCGGCTGGACCGTGTACCTGCACCGCTTCTTCCAGGACCTGACCGAGAGCTTCGGCCAGGCCGGTCTGCCCGGCTTCCTGCGTCGCGCGGACATCGAGCGGCGCTACGCCCAACTCACCGGCCACACACCGCGCGACATGGACTTCCACACCCTGTACGCCGCCCTGCGCCACGCCATCGTGATGCTGCGCGTCGCCTATCGGCAGGCGTACTTCGGGGAGGTGGCCGTGCCGGACGATCCGGACACACTGATCCTGCACCACGCCAGTCTGCGGGCCATGGTGCAGGGCAGTTACTGGAGTTGAGGCGTCGTCAGGCGGCCGTGCGGCGCACCTGCTCGGGGATGCGCAGCGGGCGCGAACCCGGGCCGGCCACGTGCGAGAAGGGCTGCATCCGCCAGTCAAGACCCTGAGGCAGCGTCAACAGAAGTGCGGCGTCCTGCTCCTGAGCCTCCGTCGAGTCGTCGGCGGGCCGGGCGTCGGCCGCCGCGCGGCCCGTACCGGCGCAGACCGTGAGACCGAACGGGTTCCACGGCGAGGCGCACAGCGCGTGCTCGGGCAGCACGTCCTCGTCGGCGAGCAGCGCGATCGGCTGCGCGCAGTCCGGGCAGAACACCCGGTACATCTCGAAGGTGTCGTACGCGTCGAACGCGTCGATTCCGGTGTCCTCCGGTTCGACACCCTCCGGCTCGGGCTCGATCACCGGCTGCTGCCGGCTGCGGGCAGGACGACCGGGACGCTTCACATTCTGCATGGGACTCTCCCCCTCGGGTGGGCCGACAAGGCGCTGCGGCCTCGACCACAGCAAGCACTTCCCGTCCCGTCGTGGGGGTAATCGTGGCACGCGCCTGGACACGGTTCGACAGGTGTGGTCTTCGTCACATGGTGATTGCGGATGCTCGGCGGCAGGTAGGCGTACCCGCCGCCATGGCCCGCTCGGGTATCCCCGGGGATCACTCGGGTATCCCCGGGGATCAAGGGCACTGTAGGTTCTGCGCCATGGAGGAGCTCGACCGACAGATCGTGCAGCTGCTCGTCAAGGACGGGCGGATGAGTTACACCGACCTGGGCAAGGCCACCGGCCTGTCCACGTCCGCGGTGCACCAGCGCGTGCGCCGCCTCGAACAGCGCGGGGTCATCCGCGGCTATGCCGCAGTTGTCGACCCCGAGGCGGTCGGCCTGTCGCTCACCGCCTTCATCTCGGTGAAACCGTTCGACCCCAGCGCCCCCGACGACATCGCGGAACGCCTGGCCGGCGTCCCCGAGATCGAGGCCTGCCACAGCGTCGCCGGCGACGAGAACTACATCCTCAAGGTCCGCGTGGAAACCCCGCACGACCTGGAGAACCTGCTCGCCCGGGTGCGCTCCCTGGCCGGCGTCTCCACCCGCACGACCGTGGTCCTCTCCACCCCGTACGAGGCACGGCCGCCCCGCGTCTGACCGGCACGGGTCCGACCGCTGCGGGCCCCCGGGTGCGGCTCGGGGGCACAAAGGCGGGAAACTGTCCCCATGAGTACGACCCCCACGCCCGCACCGGCAGAGTCCCGCACCGTCCTTCTGCGCGGTGGCGACGTCCACAGCCCCGCCGACCCCTTCGCCACGGCCATGGTCGTCGAGCGTGGGCATGTCGCCTGGGTCGGCTCCGAAGGCGCGGCCGACGCGTTCGCCGAGGGGGTCGACGAGGTCGTCGACCTCGAAGGCGCCCTCGTCACTCCCGCGTTCACCGACGCCCATGTCCACACCACGTCGACGGGGCTGGCCCTGACCGGCCTCGACCTCTCCGCGGCCCGCAGCCGGGGCGAGGCGCTCGCCCTCGTCCGCGCCCACGCGGCCGCCCGCCCCACGGACCGGATCCTCCTCGGCCACGGCTGGGACGCCGCCCGCTGGCCCGACGGCGAGCCCCTCACGCGCGCCGAGCTCGACGAGGCAACCGGCGGCCGCCCGCTCTACCTCTCCCGCATCGACGTCCACTCGGCCGCCGTCACCACGGCCCTGCTCGACCTCGTCCCCGGCCTCGCGGACCTCCCCGGATTCACCCCCGACGGGCCGCTCACCCGCGACGCCCACCACGCCGTGCGCGCCGCCGCCCACGCCGCCGTCACCCCCCAGCAGCGCACGGAGGCCCAGCGCGCGGCCCTGCGGCACGCGGCCTCCCTGGGGATCGGCTCCGTGCACGAGTGCGGTGGGCCCGACATCTCCTCCGAGGACGACTTCACGGGCCTGCTGCGCCTGGCCACCGAGGAGTCCGGCCCCCGGGTCGTCGGCTACTGGGCCGACCTGGACATCGAGCGGGCCCGCGCACTGGGCGCCGTCGGCGCCGCCGGCGACCTCTTCGTGGACGGCGCCCTCGGCTCCCACACGGCCTGTCTGCACGAGCCGTACGCAGACGCGGCCGCCGGGCACACCGGCACCTCCTACCTGGACGCCCACGCCGTCGCCGCCCACGTCGTCGCCTGCACCGAGGCGGGGCTCCAGGCGGGCTTCCACGCCATCGGGGACGCCGCGGTGACCGCCGTGGTGGACGGCGTGCGCGCCGCCGCCGAGAAGGTCGGCCTCGCCCGCGTCAGGGCCGCACGGCACCGCGTCGAGCACGCCGAGATGCTGTCGCCGGAGACCATCGCCTCCTTCGCCGAGTTCGGCCTCACCGCCTCCGTGCAGCCCGCCTTCGACGCCCTGTGGGGCGGCGAGGACGGCATGTACGCCGACCGTCTCGGCGTCGAACGGGCCCGCGCCCTCAACCCGTTCGCCGCCCTCCTGCGCGCCGGGGTCCCGCTGGCCTTCGGCTCCGACAGCCCGGTCACCCCGCTCGACCCGTGGGGCACGGTCCGCGCCGCGGCCTTCCACCGCACGCCCGAGCACCGGGTCTCCGTGCGGGCCGCGTTCACCGCGCACACCCGCGGCGGCTGGCGCGCCGTCGGCCGGGACGACGCGGGCATCCTGGTCCCGGGCGCCCCGGCGGACTACGCCGTGTGGCGCACCGAGGAGCTCGTCGTCCAGGCGCCGGACGACCGCGTCGCGCGCTGGTCGACCGACCCGCGCTCGGGGACTCCGGGCCTCCCGGATCTCACGCCGGGGGCCCAACTGCCGCTCTGCCTGCGCACGGTGGTCGGCGGGCGGACCGTGTACGTAGGGCCGGACGAGTGATGTCGGCGGTCGCCGTACCGCCGATTGCCGTCCGCCGCACGTTCGCGCGACCTGCGGATCCTCGGCACTGACCAGGCGGTTTCCCCAATCACCGCAGCTCAAACGGGTGTTGACAGCTGGGCGCGGTCGACGGGTAGGTTCTGCCGGGTCCACCACTGGACGTCCGGCCGGGGAACCTCCGCGCAGTCGATGAACGCCGCTGGGTCATGGGGCGGTGTGCCGCACCGGCGCACCGCCACTGGGAGCCAGGCCCAGCACCCGCGCCATGGGGCGCTGGAACGTTCCGGCCGGATGGCGGTCCCTCCCTGCTCCGCGGGAGCACGGGGGACGGTGCGACCCGGGTGGGGCCCGGAAGCTCAGTAGACAACGGCTCTCGGTAGACCCGCAGCCAGCGGGTCCCAGGTCGGCCCGAAGGGCACCGGGCCCCGATCCCGCACCTTCGTGCAGGGCGCCTTACCTGCGCCGACAAGCGGCCTCGCTATGGTGGTCCCCTCGTACAGGAGTCTTAAGGGGAAGCTGTGAACGACGGCGGTGGGCGGCAGTTCGGTCCTCTCGGTACGGCGCTGGTGATCATCCCGACCTACAACGAGGCGGAGAACATCAAGTCGATCGTCGGCCGGGTGCGCGCGTCCGTGCCCGAGGCGCATGTCCTCGTCGCCGACGACAACAGCCCCGACGGCACGGGAAAACTCGCCGACGAGCTCGCCTCGGCCGATGACCAGGTCCAGGTCCTGCACCGACAGGGCAAGGAAGGTCTCGGCGCGGCCTATCTCGCGGGTTTCCGCTGGGGCTTGGAGCACGGCTACGGCGTCCTGGTGGAGATGGACGCCGACGGCTCCCATCAGCCCGAGGAGCTGCCCCGGCTGCTGACCGCGCTGAAGGGCTCCGACCTCGTGCTCGGCTCGCGCTGGGTGCCGGGCGGACGGGTCGTCAACTGGCCCAAGTCGCGCGAGTTCCTCTCCCGCGGCGGCAGCACGTACTCGCGGCTGCTGCTCGACGTGCCGATCCGGGACGTCACCGGCGGCTTCCGCGCCTTCCGCCGCGAGACCCTCGAAGGCCTCGGGCTCGGCGAGGTCTCCTCCCAGGGCTACTGCTTCCAGGTCGACCTCGCGCGACGTGCGGTCAGGGCCGGCTATCACGTCGTCGAAGTGCCCATCACGTTCGTCGAGCGCGAGCTCGGCGACTCCAAGATGAGCCGTGACATCGTCGTCGAGGCGCTGTGGCGGGTCACCGCGTGGGGTGTGGGGGAGCGCATGGGACGTGTGATCGGCCGCAAGCAGCCCTGAGCCGCACCCTTTGTCGATCTTGATCTCCTGCTTACGCCACTCGTGCCGGGGCCCAGGCACACTGGGGGCATGACCACAGGCACACCGCCCCCTTCGCGCCCCGCCCCGCCCCGGCGTTCCCGGGTGCGCACGTTCCTGCCGCTCGGTATCGCCGCATGGCTGGTCCTGGAGATCTGGCTGCTGACCTTGGTGGCGGGCGCGGTCGGCGGGTTCACCGTCTTCCTGCTGCTGCTCGCCGGGATCGTGCTCGGTGCCGTCGTCATCAAGCGCGCCGGGCGTCGGGCCTTCAAGAATCTGAGCGAGACGCTGCAACAGCAGCAGAGCGGCGCGGTCCCGGCGGGTGAGCAGCGCTCCGGCGGCAACGGTCTGTTGATGCTGGCGGGCCTGCTCCTGATGATCCCCGGCCTCGCATCCGACGCTCTGGGCCTTCTCCTGCTCGTCCCGCCCGTCCGCACGGCGCTGAGCCACTACACGGAGCGGACCATCGAGCGGAAGATGCAGTCGGCCACCCCCGGGACCCTGGGCGACGCCTTCCAGCAGGCCCGGATGCACCGGCCCGACGGCACGGTCATCCAGGGCGAGGTGATCAAGAGCGACGAGCGGCCCGCACAGCGCCCCGAAGCGGGTCCCCGACCCCCGATCACTCCCTGAGCCCGCTCGGGGCTCAGAAGCTCACTGAGCCCCGCCCGGTGCGGGGCATGCGCAGATCGGCGCCGGACGCGCGAAAAGCCGTGGGCCGGACACACATGACGTGTGTCCGGCCCACGGCTTTTGTCAGTCGCGCTCCCGCTGCTCCCGAGGGATCAGGCGGACTTGCGGCTGTCGCGCGGATGCACCGCGATGTTCATGGCGCCCGATCGGAGAACGGCGAGCCGCTCCTCGAGGACCTCTTCGAGTTCCTCGCGGGTACGCCGCTCCATCAGCATGTCCCAATGCGTACGTGCCGGCTTGGCCTTCTTCTCCTCAGGGCCGTCGCCGTCCACGAGAAGTGCCTGGGCCCCGCAGACCTTGCACTCCCACTCCGGCGGAATTTCCGCCTCCACCGAGAAGGGCATCTCAAAGCGATGTCCCTTCTCGCATGCGTACTCCACGGCCTGGCGCGGGGCCAGGTCGATGCCGCGGTCCGTCTCGTAGCTTGTCACCACGAGGCGCGTGCCGCGAAGAGCTCGCTCACTCATGAATCGTGCCTCCCGGGCTTGTCGCCCACAGGACAGGTGTCGCTGTCGTCGTCATCCGGTCAACGTCCGGTCGGCGGTAAAGATTCCCGTTCCGGGTCATGCGTCGCCGTCGTAGCCGCCCCTTGTTGTACCCACCGGCGCCTGGTTTGTCACATCTGCCAGCAGATGTCACCCAGCGTTTTGCGATATTGACGTGCAGTAACGGTACGCCTGGCAGGCCAAACGCGTACACTACCGGCCTTTGGCTCCAGGTGCTAAATCCGGGTGGGTACGGGATTTCCCGCGTCGCGCACCGCCTGCCTCACCGGAACCCGGGCAAGCAGCACAAAGCCGATCACGAAGAACGCCACCAGGGACACGATGGCGTCCCTATAACTGCCGGTCAGCTGGTACGCGAGGCCGAAAACGAGCGGCCCGAGCCAGCTCATCCCCCGGTCGCTCATCTCGTATGCGGAGTAGTACTCGGCCTCCTTGCCGGCCGGCACCAGATGCGAGAAAAGGGAACGGGACAGCGCCTGCGTGCCGCCGAGCACGAGCCCGATCCCGGCCGCCAGCGCGAAGAACCACACCGGCGCCCCCGACGGCAGGAAGTAACCGGCCCCGATCGTGACCGTCCAGGCGATCAGCGAGCCGAGGATCGTGTTCTTCGCGCCGTACGTACGAGCGAGGCGCCCCATCGCGAGCGCACCCGCCACGGCAAGGACCTGGACCAGCAGCACCGCCACGATGAGCGTCGACTGGTCGAGGCCGAGCTCCTCCGAGCCGTACACGGATGCCTGCGAGATCACCGTCTGGATGCCGTCGTTGTAGACCAGATAGGCGAGCAGGAACGAGAGCGTCAGCGGGCGGCGGCGCATGTCGCGCACGGTCGAGGCCAGTTGACGCCAGCCGGGCACGGTGGCCGCTTCGTCACCGGCGGGTGCCGTGCGCCGGTCCCGTAGGCGCCGTAGCGGCACGAGCGTGAACGCGCCCCACCACACGCCCGCGGAGGCCAGGCAGATCCGTACCGCCGTCGACTCGGACACACCGAAGGAGTCGTGGCCGGAGTACAGGACGAGGTTCGCCACGAGGACGAGCGCCCCGGACGCGTAGCCGAACGCCCAGCCGCGCGAGGAGACCGCGTCGCGTTCCTCGGGGGGCGCGATCTGGGGCAGATACGAGTTGTAGAGGACCATCGACACCGCGAGTGAGGCATTGGCGACGACGAGCAGGAACCCGCCCAGCAGATAGCGGTCCCCGTCCAGGAAGAACATCCCGGCGGTCGCCGCGGCCCCCAGATACGCCGAGACCGCGAGCAGCGGCTTCTTGCGGCCCGTACGGTCGGCGGCCGCACCCGCGAGCGGCATCACCAGGATCGAGATGATCACCGAGGCGGAGACGGTGTACGCGAAGAAGGCGCCGGCCCGGACCGGTATCCCCAGCGGGTGCACGAAGCCGTCCGCGTCCGCCGCCGACTTGGCGACCGCCGTCAGATACGGCCCGAGGAACACCGTGAGGACGCTCGTCGAGTAGACCGAGCACGCCCAGTCGTAGAAGTACCAGCCGCGCTGCTCCCGGCGCCGCTGCGCCGCCTCGTCGTCCGCCGGCTCCGCCCGCACGGTGTCGCTGCCCACCCGCGCCCCCTCGCTGTCCCCGTGTCCGGACGCGGCCGGCGGGCCGTCAGGTCCAGGCTCCCCGGTCCTTGAGCACGTCACGCAGCGTCTCGATGTGATCGGTCATGATGCCATCCACGCCGAGGTCGAGGAGTTCACCCATCTGTGCGCGGTCGTTGACCGTCCACACGTGGACCTGGAGCCCGCGCGCGTGGGCCGCGCGGACGAAGCGCCGGTCGACGACGCGTATCCCCGATTGGGCCACGGGCACTTGGGCGCACACCGCCGAAGGGCGCAGCGCCGCGGGCAGCCCGAGGGACCGCAGCCGCAGGCCGAGCACGCCACGCGTGCCGTACGACGTGGCGAGGCGGGGGCCCGCGAGGGACTGCGCCCTGGCGACCCTGGCCTCCGAGAACGAGCCGACGCAGACCCGGTCCCACGCGTCCAGGCGGCCGATCAGACCGAGCAGCGGGAGCAGCGCGGATTCGGCCTTGACGTCCACGTTCCAGTGAACGTCGGGGAAGGTCTCCAGAAGTTCCTCGAAGAGCGGCACCGGTTCGCGGCCGGCCACGCGCGCGTGGCGCACATCGCTCCAAGGGAGGTCCGCTATCCGGCCCGCCGCGTCGGTGACCCGGTCGAGCGTCGCGTCGTGGAAGGCCACGAGCGTGCCGTCGGACGTGGCGTGCACATCGGTCTCGATGTAGCGGTAGCCGAGGTCCACGGAGCGCCGGAACGCCGCCATCGTGTTCTCCAGACCGTCGGCCGTCCCGCCGCGATGGGCGAAGGCCAGCGGTCCGGAACGGTCGAGATACGGATGGCGTACGCGCGTGGTCACCGCGGAAGTATCGCCCCTTCGGGTGACGCTCCGGCAACCGAGGCGGGTGCCTCGGGCGGCGCGGGGGCGGCGAAGACCTTCAGGAACACCTGGGCCAGCGGGCCGATCGCCACGGCGTACAGGACGGTGCCGACGCCGATGGTGCCGCCGAGGACGAAGCCCGTCACGACCACCGCGACCTCAATGGTCGTGCGCACCAGCCGGAGCGAGCGGCCGGTGCGCCGGTGCAGCCCCGTCATCAGGCCGTCGCGCGGGCCGGGCCCGAAGGAGGCGGCGATGTAGAGGCCCGTCGCCACGCCGTTCAGGACGATCGCCGCCACCATCAGCGGGATCCGGATCCCGAGGGCGTGCACATCGGGGACGACGGCCAGCGTGCCGTCCATCGCGATGCCGACCACGAAGACGTTCGAGACGGTGCCGAGGCCGGGGCGCTGCTTGATCGGGATCCACAGGAGCAGCACCAGGGCGCCCACGATGATCGACACGACGCCGATGGAGAGCCCCGTGAGTTCGGCGAGGCCCTGGTGGAGCACGTTCCACGGCTCCAGGCCGAGCCCCGCCTTCACGAGGAGGCCGGAACTCACGCCGTACAGCGCCAGGCCGACGTAGAGCTGGAGAAGGCGCCGGGTGAGACCCGGTCCGGGTGGCGTGGACGACGCGGACAAGTGGAGCCCCCTGTGGTGGTAGTGGCCTGTCGCATGACACTCTGTGGCTTGGGAACGCAGGCCAACCATGGCCAATTCGGGGAAGGTGGACTGGACTCCATGGCTCAGTGGACTTCGGCGGTCGGCGCGGCTCAGCTCGCCCGGCTGCTCACCTCCCAGCAGACGCGCCCTCCGGGCCCCGGGAGCCGCCGTCCGCCCGCCTACCGCGCCCTCGCCGACGGCATCCGTCTCCTCGTCCTCGAAGGGCGCGTGCCCGTCGCGGCGCGCCTGCCCGCCGAACGCGAGCTCGCCGTCTCCCTGGCCGTCAGCCGCACGACCGTCGCCGCCGCCTACGAGGCGCTGCGCGGCGAGGGGTTCCTCGAATCACGCAGGGGAGCGGGCAGCTGGACGGCCGTGCCGGCCGGGAACCCGCTGCCCGCGCGCGGCCTCGAGCCCCTGCCGCCCGAGGCCCTCGGCTCGATGATCGACCTCGGCACCGCGGCCCTGCCGGCCCCCGAGCCCTGGCTGACCCGCGCCGTCCAGGGCGCGCTCGGCGAACTCCCGCCCTACGCGCACACCCACGGCGACTACCCGGCGGGCCTGCCCGCGCTGCGCGAGATGCTGGCCGAGCGCTACACCGCCCGCGGCATTCCGACCATGCCCGAGCAGATCATGGTGACCACCGGCGCGATGGGCGCGATCGACGCGATCTGTCATCTGTTCGCGGGCCGCGGCGAGCGCATCGCCGTCGAGTCGCCCTCGTACGCCAACATCCTCCAGCTCATGCGCGAGGAGGGCGCCCGGCTCGTCCCGGTCGCCATGGCCGAGGGGCTCGCGGGATGGGACCTCGACCGCTGGCGGCAGGTCCTGCGCGACGCGGCGCCCCGCCTCGCCTACGTCGTCGCCGACTTCCACAACCCCACCGGGGCGCTCGCCGACGAGGACCAGCGCAGGCAGCTCGTCGAGGCGGCGCGCTCGGCCGGCACGGTGCTCGTCGTCGACGAGACCATGACCGAGCTCCACTTCGACCCCGACCTGGACATGCCCCGCCGCGTCTGCGCCTTCGACCCGGCGGGCTCCACCGTCATCACGGTCGGTTCGGCGAGCAAGGCCTTCTGGGCGGGCATGCGCATCGGCTGGGTGCGGGCGGCGCCCGATGTGATCCGCAGCCTCGTGGCCGCGCGCGCCTACGCCGACCTCGGCACGCCGGTCCTGGAGCAGTTGGCCGTGAACTGGCTGCTCAGTACGGGTGGTTGGGAGGAGGCCGTGGAGCTGCGCCGCAGCCAGGCGAGGGACAACAGTGCCGCGCTGATCGCCGCGCTGCGCCGCGAGGTGCCCGACTGGGAGTTCGACGTTCCGGTCGGCGGGCTGACGCTGTGGGTGCGCGCCGGAGGTCTGTCCGGGTCCCGCCTCGCGGAGGTCGGCGAACGCGTCGGCGTACGGGTTCCCTCGGGTCCTCGCTTCGGGGTGGACGGCGCCTTCGAGGGCTATGTGCGGCTGCCGTTCACCGTTTCCGGGGCGGTCGCCGACGAGGCGGCGGCGCGGCTCGCGGCGGCGGCGCGGCTCGTGCGGGAAGGCGGAGCGTCCGGGGCGGAGCCGCCGCGGACGCTCATCGCATAGGCCGTTGGGGCCCGGCCGTCACCCCTCGGCGGCGACCGTCCGCACCGTACCCACCGCTTCCACCGCTTCCACGGCTTCGACCGGCTCGGCCGCTTCGACGACCGGTTCGGCCTCCGGGCTGTCGTCGGCCGGCGTCGTCCGCTGCGGGAGGAGCGCGAGCACCGCCTGCCGGTCCGCGTCACTCGTCGCGTCGTCGTACGGGTCGGGGGTGGCCGGCACCTGGAGGCGGTGGACGGCTCCCGCGCCGAGGCGCGCGTAACCCCGTCCTGCCGGGACGTCCGGGGTGGGCGTCGTGTGGGGCGCGACCCCGAGGACGTCCTCGATCTGGTCGTACGTGGCCGGGCCGAGCACCACGCGCGCGCGTGTGTGCTGACAGACGGCGTCGGTCAGGGAGTCGAGGCTGTCGAACTGGTCGGCCACGACGACCGTGACGTTGGCCGCGCGCCCGTGCCGCAGAGGGACCTGGAGCAGGGTCTGCGGGTCCTTGCGCCCGTCGGCTGCGGCCAGATGACCGAGGACGCTGGGCCGGTCGAACAGGATCCACAGGGGGCGCCGGGTGTCTTCGGGCGCGGGGTGGCCGGCCTGGCGCGCCCGGTTCGCGGAGATCAGGCGCCTCTCCGTCTCGTGGGCCGCCCATTCCAGGCTGGCCAGCGCGCCGGCGAGCCCGCACTCGACGGCCAGGACACCGCTGCGTCCGGTCAGGCACGCGTAGTCGCCCGTTCCGTTGCCCTCCACGATGAGGACGTCACCGTGCTGGAGGGCCTGGAGAGCGATCGAGCGCAGGAGTGAGGTCGTCCCGCTGCCGGGGTGGCCGACGGCGAGGAGATGCGGCTCGGTGGAGCGCATGCCTGTACGCCAGACGACGGGCGGCACATCACGCTGCTCGTCGCCGTCACCGAGGGGGAGGGTCCGCTGGGTGCCGCTCTCGTCGGTGAAGCCGAGGACCGTTTCGCCGGGTGCCGTGACGAAGCGCTGGGCGGCGATGTCGGTGGGCAGCGGGGGCAGGACGGTGACCGCCAGCCGGTTGCCCTCCTCGTCCCACTCGAAGTGGTACTCGCGGCCCCGGCCCGACTTGGCGTGCAGGAGCTGTTCGATGCGGGCGCGGGAGTCGGCCTCGCCGTCCGTGAAATACGCCGGGTAGCGCACCACGATGCGTGAGACGCGCCCGTCGTCGTCGAAGTCGTACGACTCGAAGGCCTTCTCCCACTCGCCGCCGTGGGCGAAGAGTGGGCTCGGGTCCTCTGGGACGGAGAAGTACGGGACGAGTGCCTCGTAGAGCGCGGTGAGCCGCTCGACCTGGGACTCGTCGGGGCCGGTCGGCGCCGGCGGGGTGTGGTCCCGGCCCTTCCATGCGGCCGCTGCCATCAGGGTGATGAGCGCCAGCAGCGGCCCGTACGGAATCAGCACCACGACCAGGACCAGGGCTGCCACCAGGAACAACAGCGGTCCGCGCCGGTCCTTCGGGGTGTCGGCCCACTTGTGACGCCCGGCGGATGCCAGGCGGCCCAGGCCCTTGGTGATCGTGATCAGGGGATGGAGTACGTCGGTGGCCCCGTCGGCTGCCGTCCGTGCCAGTTCCCGGCTCCGGGCGATGGGGGCGCTGCCGTTGCTCAGAATGCGGGGGAGGGGGCGCCGAGCCACGTCTGTCTCCTGATGGTGCGTGCGAGGGCGAGGGGGTCAGAACTTGATCCCGCCGAGCAGGCCGGCCAGGCTCGCGCCGCCGGCCTTGATGCTCGGGGCGATGGCGGTGCCCGAGAGGTAGAACCCGAAGAGGGCGCAGGTCAGGCCGTGCGATGCCTTGAGTCCGTCTTTGCGGAAGAAGAGGAAGGCGATGATTCCGAGCAGCACCACGCCTGAGATGGACAGGATCATTTGAGTTCTCCTGGTCGATGGGGACAGTCACCATGAGTTCTTCCAGGCTCACAGCATGTATCTATACGATAAAAGGTGCAAATGGGTGGAATATTCTTGATTTCACCCGTTCGGCAGACGCCCGGTGAGCCTCCTGGGCGTGTGCCGTACCGCCGTCAGGGCTCTTCGTGATCTTTGCCTCGGTCGGCGCTGCTCATGTGCCGAACCGGGCAGTACTCTGTCGATTCACTCGTACGGCCGCACGGTCGTAGCACTCCGTATACGCAAAGGCGGTCTGTTCCGATGAGCGAAGTCCCCGACCCCGAGGTCGTGGAACTGGCTACCAAGATCTTCGATCTTGCGCGCCGGGGCGAGAGCGAACAGCTCGCCTCCTATGTCGACGCGGGTGTATCGGCGAACCTCACGAACGACCGTGGCGACTCCCTCGTGATGCTCGCCGCCTATCACGGGCACGCCGAGGCGGTCCGCGCGCTTCTCGCGCGCGGCGCCGACGCCGACCGCGCCAACGACCGGGGCCAGACCCCGCTCGCGGGCGCCGTCTTCAAGGGCGCGGACGAAGTGATCCGGGCACTGCTGGACGGCGGCGCCGACCCGGCGGCGGGGATCCCGTCGGCGGTCGACACCGCCCGGATGTTCGGCAAGGCGGAGCTTCTGGAGCTCTTCGGCACTTCCTGAGACGCCGGCTTTGACCAGCCAGAACGGGGGAGCAGGAAATGTGGTCGCGGCGGGAAGAACCGCTGGGTCATCATGACGACGTGATTTACGGACGCGACGGCGGGGCAGATGGTGCCACACCGCGTGGGCCGTGAACGGTCCGATTCGGGCCACAGACGAGAGGCAGAGGAAGATGGTCTACAGCAAGCAAGAGACGGCGGGCGCCCCGCAGTGTTGTCGCGCGGCCAGGTAGTGCAGTTCCCCCGGTTGCGTCGACGCTTGATGTGAGGCTGTTTCCCATGTTCGATCCGGTCATAGCGCCCAGCGGTACGCTGCTCGGCCTGCTGCAGAGGGGCCGCGGCGACGGCACCCTGCACGCGCTGACGGCGCCGCGCGCCGAAGCGCTCGCGGCTCTCAATCACTGTGTGCTGAGCGACCCCCGCCACGACTGGCAGGTGGAGAACCGCTCGCTCTACTACGCCCGTCTCTACCTCGACCTCCACGGAGAGCTCGGGGAGATCGAGCGGCACCTCTTCGACCCCGACGACGTCCTGAATACGGACGAGTCACGCACGGGCCTCGCGCTCGCGGTCCTCGGCCACCTCGCCTCGTACGGCAGGCGCGACGCCCTGGAGCTGCTGCGCCGCTACGCCGCCTTCGGGTCCAGCTGGGCCTGGGCGCTCGACGAGCTGGCCCTGCGCGACGACGACGCGGGGCTGCGCGTGCTCGCCGCCCCCGTCCTCGACAGATTCCCCGAGGACGCCGAGGGCGACGCCGAACTCGCCGCCGCCGTGCGCGACGCCTATGAACCGCGCCCCTGGCGGCTGTGGGCCGACGACCCCAGGGAAGCCATCGGCGCCCGCGTGCGCGCCGCCCAGGAACGCGGCTCCTTCGACCAGTGGCAGCGCCAGATGCGCCCCTCCGGGCCACGCCCCGGATGGAGCGTGCGGGCCGTCTTCGACTGGGCCCAGGAAGGCCTCGAACGGGGAGCCGTCCTGTACGTGCCCGCCGCGCGCTGCCTGACCGCCGTCGCCGGACCCGGCGACAGGGCCGAGATCGTCCAGGCCGCGCTCACCGGGCACGACGGCGCCCGCAGCACGGCCCTGCGCTATCTCGCCGACGCCCATGATCCCGACGTACTCGATCTGATCGAGGCCGCTGTGGAGAGCCCCTCGCACGCCGTCGTGGACGCCGCCCTCGACGCCTTCGAACGCATGCGGACGGTCGCCTCCCTGGAACGCGCCCGCCGCTGGGCCCCAAGGCCCGACGCCCTCGGCGCCGCCGCGGGACGCATGCTCGCGTGCCGAGGCGGCGCCCAGGACACCGAACTGGTCCTGGCCGCACTGCGCGAGGCGGTGCGCGGCGAAGGCGCCAACGCACCGACACTGTGGCCCCTGGTCGACGGGGCCGGACGCCTCGGCATCGCCTGCGCCGCCCCCGTCCTGCGTCACGTCTACAGAGAGACCGCCTCGTCCCATCTGCGCGGCCACGCCGCCAAGGCCCTGGCCGCCACCGACCCGTCCTTCGCCGCCGGATTCGCCGTCGAATGCCTGTGGGACTGCGAGGAATCGACCCGCGAGGTCGCCGCGCGCCACGCGGAGACGGGCGACGCGCGCGTCGTGGACCAGCTCCGCAGACTCGCCGCCGACCCGGCCGAGGAGGCCGAGGTGCAGACCGCGGTGCGCAGCAGAATAGGACCGGACGCGACGGCTTTGTGACCGGCGGCTTTCCGGGAGGCAACGCTCAAAGGACGCTGCCTCCCGGCCGTCGGCGGGCGAGGGCCAACGCTCATGGGACGTTCCTCGCCAGGAAAGATCCACGTTGACGTGCCCACGCTCGACGCGACGACAACACCGGTATGCGTGTCGTCATCGTCACCGAGTCCTTTCCCCCCGACATCAACGGTGTGGCTCACTGCGCCCTGCAGACCGCCCGGCATCTCGCCGCCCGCGGCCACGACCCCCTCGTCATCGCCCCGGCCACCGCGCCGGGTCCTGACACCGACACCGACGCCCCCTGCCCCGTCATACGGGTGCCGTCCCTGCCCCTGCCGGGCTACCCGCAGGTCAGGGTGGCGCTGCCGAGCCGCCGGGTCGCCGCCGCCGTGGCCGCGCACGGCGCCGAACTCGTCCATCTGGCCAGCCCTTTCATCCTCGGCGTGCGCGGCATGGCTGCCGCATCACGGCTGCGGATCCCCGCCGTCGCTGTCTACCAGACCGACCTCGCCGGTTACGCGCGTACGTACATGGGGGCCGGTGAGGCCACCGCGTGGCGGCGGATCCGCAGTGTCCACGGTGCCGCCGACCGCACACTCGCCCCGTCCAGCGCCGCGCTGCGCGACCTGGAGGTGCACGGGGTGCCGCGCGTGCGGCTCTGGCCGCGCGGGGTGGACACCGTCCGCTTCCGGCCCGACCTGCGCGACGAAGCCCTGCGGCGCGAACTCGCCCCCGACGGCGAGCTGATCGTCGGCTACGTGGGCCGGCTCGCCCCAGAGAAACAAATCGACTTGTTGGCAGGCGCGTGCGCCCTCGACGGTGTGCGCGTGGTCGTCGTCGGCGACGGTCCCAGCGAGCCCGGCCTGCGCGAGGCACTCCCCGGCGCCGTCTTCCTCGGCCGCCGCACCGGTGCCGAACTTGCCCGCATCTTCGCCTCGTTGGACATCTTCGCCCACACGGGCCCCTACGAGACGTTCTGCCAGACCGTGCAGGAGGCCATGGCCAGCGGCGTGCCGGTGATCGCGCCCGCCGCCGGCGGGCCGCTGGACCTCGTCGCGCACGGCCGGACCGGGCTCCTCGTCACACCCGGCGACGCGGCCGCCGTACGCGACGCCGTCTGGTCGCTCGCCGAGGACCCGCTGCGCCGCCTCGCCTATGGGGCAGCCGGCCGCAGCACGGTCGAAGGACGGACCTGGGAGGCCGTCGGCGACCAGCTCGTCGGCCACTACGAAGAGGTCCTCGACGCGCGGACGGCGGTGGCGGCATGAGCGGGCTGCGGATCGTGCGTCTCGCCAACTTCGTCGCGCCCGCTTCGGGCGGACTGCGGACCGCCTTGCGGGAGTTGGGGGCCGGTTACCGCGCCGCCGGGCACGAGCCCGTCCTGATCGTGCCGGGGGAGCGGGCCGGCGAGCACGAGAGTGCGCAGGGCCGCGTCATCACGTTGCCGGGGACGCCGCTTCCCGGCACCGGCGGCTACCGCGTCCTCACCGACCGGCGGCGCGTGGCCGAACTGCTCGAGCGTCTCGCCCCCGACCGGATCGAGGTGTCCGACCGAACGACCCTGAGGTG
Source organism: Streptomyces sp. NPDC055140 (assembly GCF_053607285.1). Classification (NCBI taxonomy): domain Bacteria; kingdom Bacillati; phylum Actinomycetota; class Actinomycetes; order Kitasatosporales; family Streptomycetaceae; genus Streptomyces; species Streptomyces sp. NPDC055140. The sequence continues at coordinate 94,477 of NZ_JBSGTG010000023.1, forward strand.
GACGGGGGAGTGGGCGCGGCGTGCCCGGGTGCCTGCCGTGATGGTGTCCCACGAGACGGCCGACGGTGTCCTGCGGACCTGGGGGCTGCCCGAGAAGGTCGCCCTGCGCGCCGCCGACGCGCTCAACTCCCGCACCGCGCACGCCTACGCGCGCGTGGTGTGCACGACCGAGTACGCCGAGCGTGAGTTCATCCGCATCGGGGCGCGCAACGTCGTACGCGCCCCGCTCGGCGTCGATCTGGAGCGCTGCCACCCAAGTCTGCGGGACCCTGCCGTGCGGGAGCGGTACGCGCGCGTGGGTGAGGTGCTGCTCGTCATGTGCTCGCGTCTGTCGGTGGAGAAGCGGCCCGGGACCGCGCTCGACGCGCTGGCCGCCCTGCGTCTCCGGGGGACGCAGGCGGTGCTTGTCGTCGCCGGGGACGGGCCGTTGCGGGCGCGGCTCGAACAGCAGGCGCGCGCGCGGAGGTTGCCGGTGAGGTTCCTCGGGCACGTCGCGGACCGCGGGCGGCTTGCGGCGTTGCAGGCCGCCGCCGACGTGTGCCTCGCGCCGGGTCCCGCGGAGACGTTCGGGCTCGCCGCGCTCGAGGCCATGGCCTGCGGCACACCCGTCGTCGCCAGCGCGTCGTCGGCGCTGCCCGAGGTCGTGGGCCCCGCCGGGGGAGTCGCACAGGACACCGGTGAGGCGTTCGCCGTCGCGGTGACGGAGCTCGTCTCACGGCCCCGGGACGAATGCCGCGAGGCGGCACGCGCGCGTGCGGAGTGCTTCGGGTGGGGCGCCGCGGTGGACGCCTTCCTGCAGGCGCATGACGCGGTACGGGTGAGGGCCGATGTGCCTCTGCGGGGGACGGCGGACGTGCCTCCCCGGGGGACGGTCGACGTGCCGATACGGGTGACCGGGCGGGATGCCGTATGAGCGCGGTCCTGCGGTTCGTCGCCCTCGGGGACTCCCTCACCGAAGGGGTCGGCGACCCGGTGGGCGACACCTGGCGCGGCTGGGCCGAGCTGCTCTCCGCCGGGCTCGCCCCGGAGGGCACAACCGTGGAGTTCCACAACTTCGCGGCGAGCGGCGCCCAGACATCGGACGTCCTCGCCCGTCAGATGCCCCAGGCGCTCGCCCTGCGGCCCGACATCGCCTCCGTCCTCGTCGGCGTCAACGACACCCTGCGCCGCACGTTCGACATCCACGCCGTGGCCGCCCGCCTCGACCACGTGTACGCGGCGTTCACGGAACAGGGCGCGGTCCTGCTCACGGCGTGCCTGCCCGACCCCGGCACGATGCTGGGGCTCCCCGGCCTGCTCGGCCGGCCTCTCGCGAGGCGCCAGCAGGCCGTGAACTCGGTCGTCCACGCCCTGTCCGAGCAATACGGCGCCGTGCATCTGCACGCGGCCGAGGGGGCATGGGTCGCCGACCGCTCCATGTGGAGCGCGGACCGGCTGCACCCCGGCGAACGGGGGCACCGGATGCTCGCCGCGCGGTTCCACGCCCTGCTCGCCGCCGACGGGCGCGCCCAGGGCACGCCGCCGTCGCCGCAGCCCGAACGGCCCGCGCCCACGCGCTCGGCGAGCTTGTTGTGGCTCGCCACGGCGGGCACGGGCTGGGTCGCGAGGCGGTGCACCGACCTGCTCCCCCAGCTCCTCACCCTCGCCGCGGACGAACTGCGCCACCGGGCGCGTGGCACCAGCGCCCGCCTCGACCTGCGGGCGTCCAGCTCGGTGGTCTCGGCGCTCGCGGCGCTGGCGGCCGTGGAACAGGCGGACGCGGCGTGAGGGGCGGACGGCGCGTGAGGGGGCGTGGCGATGGGCGGGTCCGGCCCCGGGGGGCCGGGGGTCGCTGTGCGGTCTCCCGTCAGCGGCCCGCCGCCGGGACGAAACGGATCGGTGTGCCCGGGGTCGCCTGCGCCGCGGCGGGCAGGTCTTCCTGGCGTACGACCGCGACCACGGGATAGCCGCCCGTCGTCGGGTGGTCGGCGAGGAACACGACCGGTCTGCCGTCCGGCGGTACCTGCACGGCCCCCAGGACCATTCCCTCACTGGGGAGTTCGCCCTCCGACGCCCTGAGCAGGGGCGGGCCCTCCGTTCGCAGGCCGATGCGATTGCTCGCCGACGACACGCGGTACGCGCGCGTGGTCAGCGTGCGCAGGGACGTCGCTGTGAACCAGTCCGCGCGTGGCCCGAGCGAGATCCGCAGCACCAACTCACGGGGCGGCCCCGGCTGCGGGGCCACGTCCACGCGCGCGTACGCCGACGGCACCGCGCCCAGGGGGAGCACCGCGCCGTCCGCGAGGGGGGCCGGGCCGAGCCCGGAGAGCAGGTCGGTCGACCGGCTGCCGAGGACCGGCTCGATGGCCACCCCACCGGCGAACGCCGCGTAACTGCGTACCCCGGAGAGTGCGGGTCCGAGGTCGAGGAGCGCCCCGGCCGGGACCCGTACGGGCGCGCCCCAGGCGACCGGCCGTCCGTCCACGGTCACCGTGCACGGCGCGCCCACCACCGCGACCGTCACCTCGCAACGCGGCCGTACGGCACACCCGTTGAGGGTGGTCTCCAGGACGGCGGCCCCGCGCGGGTTGCCGACGAGCCGGTTGGCGAGGCGGGCCGCGGGGAGGTCGAGCGCGCCGGAGTGCGGCACCCCGAGATGCGCGTGTCCGGGCCGGCCCTCGTCCTGCACGGTGGTCAGCGCTCCGGCCCGGACGACGGCCATGGCACGGTCCGTCACGCGGCCACCTCCGGTACGAAGCGGACCCGGGTCCCCGGGGCGAGCAGCGCGGCGGGCACGCGCGCGTGGTCCCACAGCACGGTGTCCGTCGTCCCGATCAGCTGCCAGCCGCCGGGCGACGAGCGCGGGTACACGCCCGTGTAAGGCCCCGCGAGCGCCACGGAGCCCGCCGGGACGGACGTGCGCGGCGTCGACCGGCGCGGCACGTCGAAGCGGGCCGGCAGCCCTGTCAGATAGCCGAAGCCGGGCGCGAACCCGCAGAAGGCGACCCGGAATTCGGCTGCCGCGTGGATGCGCGGCACCTCCTCCACGGCAACGCCCCACAGCGCGGCGACGTCCGCCAGGTCGGGGCCGTCGTAGCGGACGGGGATGTGCACGGCGTCGTCCTCGCGCGGGGGCAGCGGCGGCAGCTCCCAGTGGGGCAGCTGCGCGGCGAGGCGGCCCGCGGGCTCGTCGAGGCCGTCGAGGAGGACCGTGCGGGCCGCGGGCACGATCTCGCGTACGCGCAGTTCGCCGGCGGCGCGGCGGCGCAGCAGCTCGGCGTGGAGCGCGGCGGCCTCCTCGCCTCCGGAGACCTCGACGAGCAGCGCGCGGTCGCCGACCGGAAGGGCCTTCATGCGAAGGCCTCCACCCGGACGCCCGCCGACTCCAGTTGCGCCCGCACCCGTCGGGCGAGGTCCACCGCGCCCGGGGTGTCCCCGTGCAGGCACAGGGAACGCGCGCGTACCGCGATACGCGCCCCGTCGTGCGAGGTGACCGTTCCGAAGCGGGCCAGTCCGACGGACCGCTCGACCACGGACTCGGGGTCCGTCACCACGGCGCCCTCGCTGCCGCGCGGCACGAGCGTGCCCCGCGCGGTGTAGGCCCGGTCCGCGAACGCCTCGGTCACCACGGGCAGTCCGGCCTCGCCGGCCACCTCCAGGAAGCGTGATCCGGGAAGTCCGAGGACGGGCAGTGCGGCATCCGCGAGTCGGACACCGTCGACGACCGCGCGGGCTTGTTCCTCGTCGTGGACGACACGGTTGTAGAGCGCTCCGTGCGGCTTGACGTAGGCCACCCGCGTGCCCGCCGCGCGCGTGAAGACCTCCAAGGCGCCGATCTGGTAGGCCACTTCGGCCGCCAGCTCGTCGGGCGGCACGTCCATGGCGCGCCGCCCGAACCCCGCCAGATCCCGGTACGAGACCTGGGCGCCGACCCGGACACCGCGTTCGGCCGCGAGGGCGCACACGCGGCGCATCGTGGCCGCGTCCCCGGCGTGGAAGCCGCAGGCCACGTTGGCGCTCGTGACGACGGACAGGAGCTGCTCGTCGTCGGTGAGGCGCCAGCGGCCGAAGCCCTCGCCCAGGTCGGCGTTCAGGTCGATGGTCACCGCCGTCGGCGGGGCCTGCGTGGTCAGTGAGGTCATGGAACCCTCTTCTTCCGGTGGGGTGTTGCGGGATCAGGCGACGCGGTACTGCTCGTCGCGGGCGTCGGTCAGGAACATCCGGCCGGGCGCGTGCGTGATGGCGAACGGCGGCCGTGAGGCCATCACCGCGGCCTGGGGGGTGACACCGCACGCCCAGAACACCGGGATGTCGCCCGGCTGCGGCGCGACGGGGTCGCCGAAGTCCGGCTGCCCGAGATCCTCGATGCCGAGCCCGGACGGCTCACCGCAGTGCACGGGGCTGCCGTGCACGGCGGGCAGCAGTGCGCTCTCCCGGATCGCCGCCGCGAGATGTTCCGGCGGGACCGGGCGCATCGACACCACCATCGGCCCCCGGAGCCGCCCCGCGGGCCGGCACTGGCGACTGGTCGTGTACATCGCGACATTGCTGCCCTGTTCGATGTGGCGCATCGGCACACCGGCCTCAGACAGCGCCCACTCGAACGTGAAGCTGCACCCGATGAGGAACGACACGAGGTCGTCGCGCCAGTGGTCGACGACGTCCGTCGGCTCGTCGGTCAGCTCGCCGTGCTCCCACACCCGGTAGCGCGGCAGGTCGGTGCGCAGATCGGCGCCGGGAGCCAGTGGGGTGGTCCAGGCTCCCGCGTCCGTGACGTCGAGTACGGGACAGGGCTTGGGGTTGCGCTGGCAGAACAGCAGCATCTCGTAGGCCCAGTCGGCGGGAACCGAGATGAGGTTGGCCTGCGTGTGGCCGCGCGACCAGCCCGCGGTCGGCCCCGAGGCGCCGGCGCGGATGCGGGCGCGGGCCTCGGCCGGGCTCCACGCGTGCGCGTGGCTGTCGACGAGTTCCGTAACGTTCGCGGGCGAGTCGGGGGTGAGGGTCTCCGTGAGGCGGTCCTGCGTGCGGTTCACAGGAGCTCCCTTCCACGGGTCTCGGGCAGTCCGAAGAGGGCGATCACAGCGAGCGCGTACCCCACCGCACCGAAGATCAGGGCGCCGCCGACACCCCAACTGTCGGCGAGGTACCCGACGAGCGTGGGGAAGATGGCTCCGACAGCACGCCCGGTGTTGTACGTGAAGCCCTGTCCCGTGCCGCGCACGGCCGTCGGGTAGAGCTCGCTGAGGAACGAGCCGAAGCCGCTGAAAATGGCCGACATACAGAAGCCGAGCGGGAAACCGAGCACAAGGAGAAGGCTGTTGGCCCCGTCGGGGATGCTCGTATAGGCGGCGATGCTCACCGCGGACAGCAGCGCGAAGAGCGCGATGTTGCGCTTACGGCCGAGAAGGTCGGTGAGATATCCCCCGGCCAGATAGCCGGCGAAGGCGCCGGAGATCAGGAACGTGAGATAGCCGCCGGTGCCGACGACGGTCAGGCCGCGCTCCGTCTTGAGGTACGTGGGCACCCAGGTGGCGAGCGTGTAGTAGCCGCCCTGGACACCCGTCGACAGGAGGACGGCGAACAGGGTGACGCGCCGCAGGCCGGGAGCGAAGATGGCCGAGAAGGAGCCCTTCTGCGCGCTCGTGTCCAGCTGTTCGGTCGCCTTGGGGGCGTCCTGCACCCGGCGCCGTACCCACAGGACGAGGAGTGCGGGCAGCGCCCCGGTCCAGAACATCACGCGCCACGCGAGGTCGTCGCCGAGGAACTGGAACACCAGCGTGTAGACGACCACGGCGAGTGCCCAGCCGACGGCCCACGCGCTCTGCACCGCTCCCAGGGTGCGGCCGCGGTTCCTGGCCGTGGCGTACTCGGCGACGAGGATCGCGCCGACCGCCCACTCGCCGCCGAAGCCGAGCCCCTGGAGGGCACGGAAGACCAGCAGGGTCTCGTAGTTGGGGGCGAAACCGCAGGCCACGGTGAAGACCGCGTACGTGACGACCGTGATCAGCAGGGCCTTCACGCGGCCGATGCGGTCCGCCACGACGCCGGCGACGGCGCCGCCGATCGCGGAGACGACGAGCGTGACCGTGGTCAGCAGGCCGGTCTGGCCGCTGTCGAGCCCGAAGTACGCGGCCAGCGCGACCATGCTCAGCGGCAGCGTGAAGTAGTCGAACGAGTCGAGCGCATAGCCGCCGAAGGCGCCCCCGAAGGCACGTCGGCCGCGCGGGCCGAGATCGCGCAGCCAGCCGAACGCGCCCTCGGAGGGCGGGAGTTCACCATGGCGCGCGGGAGATGCGGTCGCTGTCGCGTCGGGCGGTGGGGTCGTGCTCATGGGCACCTCGCAGGAGGGGATGGGGGGCTTCCTGAGTGGGCTGAACCGATGGACGCGGAGCGTGGGGGGATCCGCGTCTGACCGCCAAGGTAGAGGATCGTTGAACGATCCCTCAATACCCATGTTGTTTCGTTCTGGTATCTGCGCTTGAATTCGGGCGTGGCCGAACTGAACGGACTGGCGGACGACCGCGCGCTCCTGGGGCGCACCAGCACCGCCGAGCGGGTCGCGGACATCCTCAGGAGCCGCATCGCGGAGGGGTACTTCCCGCCCGGGACGCGGCTGTCGGAGGACAGCATCGGCGGCGCGCTCGGCGTCTCGCGCAACACGCTGCGCGAGGCGTTCCGGCTGCTCACCCACGAGCGGCTCCTGGTGCACCAGCTCAACCGCGGCGTCTTCGTACGCGTGCTCACCGTCGAGGACGTCGAGGACATCTACCTCACACGCCGCCTCGTCGAGTGCGCCGTCGTACGCGGCCTCGGCCGGCCCCCGTACGACCTCGGTGCCGTGGCCGACGCGGTCGCCGACGGGCTCCGAGCCGCAAAGGCGCGGGAGTGGAAGGGCGTCTCCACCGCCAACATCCACTTCCACCGGGAGCTCGTGGCACTCGCGGGCAGCGCGCGGACCGACGAGCTGATGCGCAGCGTCTTCGCCGAACTGCGCCTCGCGTTCCACGTCGTGGACGACCCCCGCCGCCTGCACGAGCCCTATCTCGCCCGCAACAAGGAGATCCTCGAGACCCTGGAGGCGGGGCGCCGCGACGACGCCGAGCGGCTGCTCGCCCAGTACCTCGACGACTCCCGCGAGGGCCTGGTCGACGTGTACGGCCGACGGGTCGCCGAGGGCGAACAGCCAGACGGCTGACGGCCCGCGGAGGGCTCCGCACCCGGCGGCGCGGCGTCCGCGGGGCCTGCGGTGCGGGCGGTCGCAGGGCCTGAGGTGCGGGCGGTCGCTTCTGCGCCGTTTCGACCGTTGTCAGACCTAGGACCTAGTCTGTGCTCCGTGACTTCGCCTGCCACCACGGAATCCGTTCCGCCCCAGCTCAGCGCGGGGCCGCGGCCCGCACCGGGCCCGGCCGCCGACGAAGGGCTGGCGCGCCGCCTTCGCGCGCTCGCCTGCACCGCGCCGCTGCACGACCTCGACGTGCGCAAGGCCAATCTCGCGGGCGAGTACTCCGGATACGGCATGGCCGAGGTGGCGCTCTCCGCCATCGACCTCGTCACACTCAACATGGACTTCGACACGGGCGCCGACCACGAGCAGATAGTGGCCAGGCTCATCCCCCGCGTCGGCGCACAGGCCCCCCAGCGACCCGCCGCCGAGCACGAGCGCGTGGCCCGCTGGGTCCTGGAGAACCTGATCAACGTCGGCAGTGTCGACCGCGGCTTCCGCGCCGTGTACGGCACGTTCGCGCCCGACGGCTCCTATGTCCGCAGGGACTACGACTTCAAGCTGATCGAGGAGGTCCCCGGCTACGGGGGCAGCGTCTACCTCCGCACCACGGACGAAGCGGTCAACGTCCTGGTGGGTGCCCTCGACACCGACGTCACCAGCGCCCAGATCGCCGCCGAGGTGAAGCTGGAGGTGCTGATCAGCCGCGGCCGTCTCGCCGACGCCCAGCTCGCCGCCGAGCAGGCCAGGTACCGGACCGTGCAGTACTCCGAGACCCTGCGAAGGGCCCTGGACGCGACCCGGAGGAACGTCCGCGCGGTGGACTGGCTGAACGCCGTCCCGGACATGATCGCCGAGGCGCTCGACCACGTCGCCGACCGGTACCGCCACGAGAACGCGATCCTCACGAACATCCGCAAGGCCCGTGACGAGTCCGAGGACCCCGAGCACAAGCGGCGGGCCGCCGAGCTCGTCGACATCGTCAAGGACTGCATCCGCCGCCACACGCAGCTCCAGTCCCGCCTCCTCGAAGCGGGCCCGCTGTTCCGCGCCGAGCAGGACCGGCAGGCCTTCGCCGCGCCGTCCGCGCGCGCGGGCCTCGACCTGTACGGGCAGCTCGTCGCGCCCCTGCTGCCGCTGCCCGTCGAGCAGGCGAGCCGCGTCACCGACGCGTTCTTCGCGCGCGGCACGGGCATGCGGACGCCCGTGTCCGTACGGGTGGGGGACCTCATCGACATACTCCTTACGCCGCCCCAGGAGCGGGAGCATCTCGGCGTCGAAATGCCCGAGCCCGAGCTGATCGCGACGCCCGACGACAGCCGCTTCAGCGAGGAGCAGCTCGCGAGCGCCATGGAGCTGCTCGACCTCCCCTCCGACGCGCCGCGCAGGCTCTCCGGACTGCTCGCCGAGGCGCGCCGCCGTGACCCCGAACTGCCTTACCTGGTCGCCCTGCTGTCCGTTCACGCGGCCAGTCCGCCGGTCGGCACGGCCTACCGGCAGGGCGAGGAGAAGCTGCTGTTCGCCGTGGACGACGGCACCGAGCTCGACGACCCCGAGTTCGGCGGCGCCGACCTCATCGTCGGCACGGCCCTGCTGGACGCCGCGGGCATGGCGGCCGACCGGACGGAGGCCGCGTAGTGCCGATCACAGCGCACCGGGCCTCCGCGCCGCACGCTTCCACTGAACTACATCCGAGCCTCGCAGCAGACCTGACCAAGGAGCACCAGCCGTGACCGACCACCCCGCAGAGCACGCCGCGTGGGGCGAGACGGAGCCTGCCGAGGCTCCGGTGGCCGGCGCGCCCGTCACCCCGGCCGACGCCGCCGACGCGGCCCGGCTCGTGGCCTTCGGCCTCCAGCCCAAGCTGCAGCCCGCCCGCGACCAGGAGTACGCCGACCTGCTGCGGCGCTACCGCGAGGACCCGCCGTTCGCGCGGCTCGCCGACGCCGTCGCCGCCGGGCTCGGCCTCGTCGTCCTGGAGGTCTCCACGAGAGCGGGGATGGCCGTGACCGCCGCCGAGGACTCCGTCTTCGCCGTCCGCATGGGCGACTACGCGCGCCGCACCTCCGCCGACGGAACCGACCGCTTCCTGCACGGCCTCGCGCACCTCGCCGTCGCCGCCCTGGCGTTCCCGCGCCCCGAGGACCTCGCCGACGACGGGTACATCGGCCGCGTCACGGTCAACGGCGTGGACGCCTTCGTCCGCCAGGCCTGCCGCCGCCTGGAGGAGCGCGCCGAGGAGCAGGGCGAGAACACCGACCCGGCCTCCGACGCTCCGGGCCTCGAGGCCGCGTGGCGCATCTGGGCCCGGCGCAGCTCGACCGGCGCCACGAAGGACGCGCGCCGCCTCGCCGGATCCACCACCGGCATCGTCGCCAAGGCCGTCGCGTTCCTCACCGACTCCGGGTTCCTGCAGAGAACCGGCGACGACTCGGGCGGCACCTACCGCACCACGGCCCGCTACCAGCTCCAGGTCCGCGATCTGGCCGGCACCGCCGCCCTCTCCGAACTGGCGGACCTCGGCATCGTGCCCGTCACGGACGGCTCCGCGAGCCTCCTGCCTCCCGCGGACGAGGACGACGGGGAGCTCGTGGCCGACGCAGGACTCCCCTTCCACTCCTGACCGGCCACGCGCACCACCGCCCCACGACGTACCGCCTTACCGACTTACTACGACGAGAGTCCGCCGCCATGTACGAGCTGTCCCGGATTCGCCTCTACTCCATCGGGCCCGCCGGTGCGCGCTACGCCGACACCGTCCTGGACCTGCGGGGCGTCGGCGAGCCCGTGCCCGACCCCGCGCCCACCCAGGCGGAGTTCTTCGAGGACGAGCCCGTCGGGCCGCCGCGCCGCCCCGCGCCCGCCGGCGTGCTCTTCCTGGAGAACGGTGGCGGCAAGTCGGTCCTCCTCAAGCTGATCTTCTCCGTGATGCTGCCGGGCCACCGGAACACGCTCGGCGGCGCCAGCTCCGGCGTCCTGCGCAAGTTCCTGCTCGCCGACGACTGCGGGCACGTGGCCCTGGAGTGGCAGCACACCCTCACGGGCGAGTGCGTCGTCGTCGGCAAGGTCAGCGAGTGGCGGGGGCGGCAGGTCTCGAACGACCCGCGGAAGTTCGCCGAGGCCTGGTACTCACTGCGGCCCGGGCCCGGCATGAGCCTGGACTCGCTGCCCGTCGCCGAGTCCTCCGCCGTACGGGCCTCTGCCGAGGGCGTCTCGGGCGCGCAGGGGCGGCGGCGCACCATGAAGGGCTTCCGGGACGCACTCACGGACGCGGGCAAGACGTACCCGCACCTCGAAGTGCACTGGGAGGAGATCCACGACCGGTGGAACGAGCACCTGGGCGACCTCGGCCTCGACCCCGAACTCTTCCGCTACCAGCGCGAGATGAACGCGGACGAGGGTGAGGCCGCCGGTCTCTTCGCCGTCAAGAAGGACTCCGACTTCACCGACCTGCTCCTGCGCGCCGTCACCGACACCCGGGACACGGACGGGCTCGCCGACCTGGTCGGCGGCTTCGGCAACAAGCTGGGGCGGCGCGCCGAGCTGATCGCCGAACGCGAGTTCACGGCCGGCTCCGTGGACCTCCTCGGCCGCATCGTGGACGCCGCGGACACCCGGGCACGCGCGCGTGACGTGCACGCCGGGGCCGAGCGCCGCACCCGCACCCTGGCCCGCAGGCTCGCCGCCCGCGCCGCCCTGGAGAGCGGCCGCGCCGCCGACCTCGCCCAGCAGGTCACCGCCGCCGCGCACACCGTCGGCGAGGCGGAGCAGGCCCGCGGCCGCAGCGCCCTCATCGCCTCAGAACTGGCGTACCGGCACGCCTCGTTGGCGCTCGCCGGAGCCGAGAAGGCCGCCGCCGCACAGAAGCGCGAGCTGGCCGACGCGCGCACCCTGCACGCGGCCTGGCAGGCCGCCGAGGCCGTCCTGCGTCACCGCGCCGCCGCCGACCGCTCCGCGCGCGTGGCCGTCGCCATCCGTGAGGCCGAGCGGGACGCCGCCCCGGCCCTCGCCGCCCGTGCCAAGGCCGCCGCCGACCTCGTACGCGCCCTGCACGGAGCGGCCGAGAGCGCCGAGCAGCTGGCCAACGAGGGCGAGGAGCGTTCCGCCGCGCTCCAGGAGGCGGGCGAGACCGCCCACCGTGACGCGACCGTCGCCGCGACGGAGGCGCAGCGTGCCCGCAGTGAGGTCGGGCACCTGCGGCAGCGGCTTTCCGAGGTCGAGCAGGAGACCGCCGAGGCGGTGCGGGCCGGCTGGCTCGACGACACGGCGCCCGACGCCGACCCCGCGCGCGCGGCGCTCGCCGCGAGCGACGCGGAGAAGACCACGGTCGCCGCCTGGGACACGGCGCGTGACGCCGCACGGCGCGCGAGCGAGCACGCCCGGGAGGCGGCGGGAGCCGAGGCCCGCGCCGAACTCACCGCGGCCCGCGCCGCGGACGCCGCCACGGCCGCCGAGAACGCGTACGCGGCCGAGCACCGCGCCGCCGGTGCGCTCGCGCGCGAGGAGCGCGTCGCGGAGCTGCTCGGACTGTCCGGGGCCCCCGGGATCCCTGCCGCAGGGGTGCCCGCACCCCGGGACGCGGCGGCCGACGGACGCGCGACCGGGCGCGCCCGCGTGGCGAACGTCACCCGCGACCTCGCCGAAACCCCGCTCACGGCCGAGGAGTTGGACCGCGCGGCCGACGACCTCAAGGCACTGCTCGACGGCGGCGTCACCTCCGCCGAACGACAGCTCTTCGACCTGCGCACGGCCGCGGCCGACGACGCCCGCATCCTCGGAGCGCTCGGCGACGGCGGGCTCCTGCCGCCGGGACCCGACGTCCTCGCCACCGTCGAGTTCCTCGGCGAGCACGGCATTCCGGCCTTGCCCGGCTGGCGCTACCTCGCCCAGGCCGTCGACCCCGCGGATCACGCGCGGGTGCTCGCCGCACGCCCCGAGCTCGTCGACGGCGTCGTCATCACCGACCCCGACACGCACGCCCGGGCCCGCGAGGCCCTCGGTGGCGCCGCCCTGCTGCCCCGCTCCGCCGTAGCCGTGGGCACGGCGGCCGCCCTGCTCGCCCCGACACCCCGCGAGGAGACCGGCGACAGCGGCGTCTTCCTCGTGCCGCCGAACCCGGCGATGCACGACGAGCACGCCGCCGACGAGGAGCGGCAGGCGCTGCGCACGCGCGCGACGGAGCGTGACGAGGAGATCCGCGCCCTGGCCGCCCGGCTCTCCAAGGACCGGGAGCTCGCCGCCCGGATCGGCTCGTGGCGCACCGGCTGCCCGGCCGGACGCCTCGCCGAACTGGCCGCCGCCGCACAGGAGGCGCGAGCCTTCGCCGACGAGACCGAGGCCGAACTCGCCGAGGCCCGCACGGTCCACGCCGAGGCCGACGAGACCTCGGTGGAGGCGACCCGCGTACGCGACGAGCGGCAGGACGCGGCCCAGCGCGCGCGGCGCGTCGCCGATGCCCTCGCGGGCCTCGCGTTCCGGCTGCGCGAGCGCGCCGGCTGGCAGGTCAAGCTGCGCGAACTCGCCGACGAGGCCGTCGAGTCGGAGGCACGCGCCCAGACGTGCCTGGAGCGCGCCCGCTCCGCCGACGAGGACCGCAGGGCGGCCCAGCGCGCCGCCGACGACGCCCGCCGTACCGCCCGCGCCCTGCGGGCCGAACGCGCGGAGATCGCCGGCGCCCCCGACGACGTACCGGCGGACCCGGAGCAGCCCGCTTCGGAGGGCGCCGCGCCGAAGCCGTCGCTGCCCGCGCTGCGAGAGGCGTACCGCGCGGCATCCCAGGTCTACGAGAAGGTCGGCGTCGGCGCCGACCTGCGCGCCGAGCAGGCCCGCGCGGAGAGCGACGAGAGCGCCGCGCTCGCCGAGCTCGACCGGCTCAGCAACAAGGTCCGCACCCGCGCCGCCCAGCTCCTGGAGTCCCCCGACGGCTCCGACGGACCGTCACGGCAGGCCGCCGCGGCCCGCGCCGACGAGCTGGTCCAGATCCTGGAGGCCCGCGTCTCCACGGCGAGCGAGCAGCTCGGACGCCTGCGTGGCGAGGCCGAGCGGCACGCGCCCGGGGACGGCGACGACGCCCATACCGAGCTGCCCGACGATCTCGTCCCCACCGGCGCCGAGCACGCCCAGACGCTTCTGCGTACCGCCACGGGCGAACTGGCCGCGCGCACCGATGCGTTGACCGTGGCGCGCGCCGCCCACACCGAACTCCTCGACGCCCACCGCGCTGCCGAGGACGCGACCGGCGGCTTCGAGGAGACCGCCGCGCTCCTCAAGGACCTCTTGCGCGAACACCTCGACCGGCACGAGTCCGAGCAGGACGAGCCCGAGCCCTACCCCGGCACCCTCGAAGAGGCCCGGCACGCGGCGGCCGAGGCCCGGCGCTCCCTGCGCGGCTGTGCCGCCGACCTGTCCGCCGCCGAGGCCTCCGTGCGCGACGCGAGCGACATCCTCGTACGGCATGCGAACGCCACGCGCTACGAGCAGGTGCGCACGCCGGCCCGGCAGCAGATCCGCGAGCTGCCCGCCTCGTCGCTGCCGGAGCACGCGCAGAAGTGGGCGGACGCGTTCGCGCCCCGGCTGCGCGTCCTGACCGACGAGCTGGAGCAGCTGGAGCGCAACCGCGACTCGATCGTGGACCGGCTGCGCGGACTCGTCGAGTCGGCGCTCGCCACGCTGCGCGCCGCCCAGCGACTGTCCCGCCTCCCGGAAGGGCTCGGCGAGTGGTCGGGCCAGGAGTTCGTGCGCATCCGCTTCGAGGAGCCCGACCAGGCGACCCTCGTGGAGCGGCTCGGTGAGGTCGTCGACGAGGCGACCCGCGCCGCCGTCAGGAAGAACTCCGACCTGCGCCGCGACGGCATGTCCCTGCTCCTGCGCGGCGTCGCCGCAGCGCTCCAGCCCAAGGGCATCGCCGTCGAGATCCTCAAGCCGGACGCCGTGCTGCGCGCCGAGCGGGTCCCCGTCGGACAGATGGGCGACGTGTTCTCCGGCGGCCAGCTGCTCACCGCGGCCATCGCCCTGTACTGCACGATGGCCGCCCTGCGCTCGAACGACCGGGGCCGCGACAAGCACCGGCACGCGGGCACGCTGTTCCTCGACAACCCGATCGGCCGCGCCAACGCCACGTACCTGCTCGAACTCCAGCGGGCCGTGTCGGACGCGCTCGGCGTGCAGCTCCTGTACACCACCGGCCTGTTCGACACGACGGCACTCGCCGAGTTCCCGCTGGTCATCAGGTTGCGCAACGACGCGGACCTCAGAGCCGGGCTGAAGTACATCAGCGTCGAGGAGCACCTGCGGCCGGGCCTGCCGCAGCAGGACCCGGCCGAGGAGACCGTGCACGGAGAGATCACGGCGACGCGCATGTACAAGCGCCCCGCCAACCAGACGGCTTAAGCGTCTGCGCGCAGCAGATCGGCGCACTTCTCGCCGATCATCATCGTCGTGATGCACGGGTTGACCGTGACGAGGTCCGGCATCACGGAGCCGTCGGCGACGCGCAGGCCCTCGGTCCCCTTCACGCGCAGCCGCGCGTCGAGCGGGGCCGAGTGGTCGTCGTCCGCGCCCATCTTCACCGTGCACGCCGGGTGGTAGACGGTGTTGTGCGTCTTGTGGATGTAGTCGAGCAGTTCGTCATCGGTGCGCACATCCGGTCCGGGAGCCAGCTCCGCGCCCGCCCAGCCGCTGAGCGCGGGCTGCTCCGCGATGCGCCGCGCCAGCTTCAGCCCGTACGTCATCACGCGCGCGTCGTGCTCGTGCGTGAAGTACCGAGGGTCGACCAGCGGCTTGTCCCGGTAGTCGCGGGTGCGCAGCCGCACGGTGCCGCGTGACTTCGCGCGCGTCACGTTGGGCGTGAGGCAGAAGGCGTTCTCCGACGTCGGATAGCCGTACCGCGCGGTGTTCATGTCGAAGGGCACGGAGCCGTAGTGGAACATCAGGTCGGGCCGGTCGAGGCCGGGCTCGGTGTCGTAGAAGATGCCTGCTTCCCACCACTGGCTGGACGTGGTGGTCATCGGCTGTTTCGCCTCCCACATGATCACGCCCTCGGGGTGGTCCTGGAGGTTCTCGCCGACCCCGGGGGAGTCCACGAGCACGTCCACGCCCATCTCGCGCAGATGACCGGCCGGGCCTATCCCGGACAGCATGAGGAGCTTGGGCGAGTCGATGGAGCCGCAGGAGAGGATCACCTCGCGGCGGGCCCGTACCGTCCTGGTGTGGATGAGATCGGGGTCGAGGTACTCGGCGCCCACGCAGCGCCGGCCTTCGAGGACGAGCCGTTTGGCCCGTACCCCGGTCCGCACCGTCAGGTTGGGCCGCTTGCCCATGACCGGGTGCAGATAGGCGACCGAGGACGACTGGCGGATGTTGTTCTCGTCGGAGTTGATCTGGAACCAGTTGGCGCCGCGCACCACCGTGCGGCCCGAGTTGAACGCCGTGGTCGGGATGCCCGCCTCGGCGCAGGCCGCGAGCAGCGCGCTGCCGCACGGGTCCGCGCCCTTGAGGGTGCGCAGCTTCACCGGGCCGGAGCGGCCGTGGTGGTCCCCGGGGGCGTCGTTGTTCTCCAGGCGCTTGTACAGCGGGAACACATCCGCGGCGCTCCACCCCGTGCAGCCCGCCGCCGCCCAGTCGTCCAGGTCCTCGGCCGGCGCCCAGAAGGCGATGCACGAGTTGTGGGACGAGCAGCCGCCGAGGACCTTGGCGCGCGCGTGCCGCATGAAACTGTTGCCGCTGGTCTGGGGCTCGACGGGGTAGTCCCAGTCGTATCCGGAATCCAACAGGGCCATCCAGCGGTCCAGTTGGAGGACGTTGTCGTCGCCGATGTCGCTCGGCCCCGCCTCCAGGACGCACACGGTGACGGACGGGTCCTCGGACAGGCGCGCCGCGACGACGTTTCCGGCGGTGCCTCCGCCGACGACGACGTAGTCGAAGACATCAGAGTTCACGGGCTGGTTCACGGGGTGGTGACCTCCTCCAGGGCAACGGAATCATCGGACGGGGCAGGCTGGGCCGCGTGCTCGGCGAGGACACCCGTGCGGTGTCGCTGGACGAACCAGTAGTAGGCGAAGCCGCCGCCCGCGATCACTCCGATGAACAGGACGGCGCCCCAGCGCAGGTACCAGTGGTAGGGGGCGGCGGCGTTGTAGACGGCCGCGCGCGGCCAGATCAGGTTGAGTGTCATGACGCCGCCCCACAGCACGGCGATGATGTTGACGGGCAGTCCCCAGCGGCCGAGGGAGAACTTCCCGTCGCCCGCAGGCTGCCACTTCCCGCGCAGGCGGGCCACCAGCATCGGGCCGGTGACCAGCAGATAGGCGAGGTAGATCATGATGATGCCGATGCTGGTGACCACGGTGAAGATCTGCGGCTGGCGGATGTTGACGACCAGGATCGCGAGCGCCAGTACGCCGATGACGACGGCCGGGACGACCGGTGTCCTGAAGCGCGGGCTGACCCGGCCGAGGACCGACGACGCCGGCAGGTTGTTGTCGCGCGACATCGCGAAGGCCAGGCGGATCGCCGCCGTGTGCACGGCGAGCGCGCACACCGTGACCGCGATCAGGACGCACCACAGCATCGCCTTGCCCGCCGTCGGGCCGAGGACGTCGAGGACGACGTACTGCAGGCCGTCCGTCGACAGCTTCTTGCCGGTCAGACTCGACACGCTCATCAGGGCGAGCAACAGGATCAGCCCGCCGAGGACGAACGAGGCGACGATCGCGCGGATGATGGCGCGCGGCGCGCCCCGCGTCGGGTCGAGGGACTCCTCGCCGAGCGAGGCCGCCGTGTCGAAGCCGTACATGACGTACGCGGAGGCCAGCGACGCGACGAGGAACGCGCTCAGGTAGCCGAAGGGCTGGCCGTGGCCCGCCCCCGCCGTGTGCGTCACGACCTGCGGGCCGCGCACGATGTGCACCGCGAACAGGACGATCAGGACGACGGTCGCGATCAGTTCGAGGAAGACGCCGGCCGTGTTGATGGTCGCCATCAGCTTCACGCCGAAGGCGTTGACGAGCGTCGTGAACAGGATCAGTACGGCGGCCAGGGCGACGGCGTTGGCCGCGACGTCGTAGGGGCCGGTGCCGTCCCCGATGAACTGGAAGGACGACGAGATCTGCGGCAGCGTCAGCTGGTAGGCGAGCGCGACGGCCGCGATCGACACGACCGAGGCGAGCAGCATCATCCACCCGGCGAGCCAGCCGATGTGCGGATTGCCCACCTTCTTCGCCCAGTTGTAGACCGATCCCGCGACGGGGTAACGGGCGGCCAGTTCGGCGAAGCACAGGGCGACCATGAACTGGCCGCCGAACACCATCGGCCAGGACCACCAGTAGGCAGGGCCGCCGTTCGCGTACCCGAAGTAGAAGAGCTGGAAGGTGCCCGTGAGGATGGAGATGTAGCTGATGCCCGCGGCGAAGGTGTGGAAGTTGCCCAGCGTGCGCTTGAGTTCGGGCCGGTAGCCGAACTCGGCGAGCTCGGCGTCGTCCCCGCTCCGGCTCTCCTGTGTGCTGTCTTCCTGGCTCATGAAGGGTCACCGTCCTCAGGACACTCCGGCGGCGCGCCGAACCAGCCCTGCGGGACGGGCCGCGTATTGCGCCAGATGTGCTTGGTCTCGCGGTACTCGGCGAGCCCCGAGGGGCCGAGTTCGCGCCCGGTGCCGGACTGCTTGTAGCCGCCCCACTCCGCCTGGGGGACGTACGGGTGGTAGTCGTTGATCCAGACCGTGCCGAGGCGAAGGCCGGCCGCGACCCGCGCGGCCTTCCCTTCGTCGCTGGTCCAGACGGCGCCCGCGAGACCGTAGATCGAGTCGTTCGCGAGTCGCACCGCCTCCTCCTCGTCGGTGAACCGCTCGACGGTCAGGACCGGGCCGAAGGACTCGTCCTGCACGACGGACATGCCGCTCGTGCACGCGTCGAGGACGGTCGGCAGGTAGTAGAAGCCCTGCTCGTACGAGGCCGACTTCGGCCGTGCGCCGCCGCAGCGCAGCACGGCCCCCTCCTCGACGCCCCGTGCGACGTACGCCTCGACCTTGGCGCGGTGCGCGGCCGAGATCAGCGGCCCGGTCTGCGCCTCCTCGTCGAACGGGCCGCCCAGTCTGATGAGTTCGGCGCGCCGCACGACCTCGTCGACGAAGCGGTCGTGCAGCGAGTCCTCCACGAGGAGCCGCGCGCCGGCCGAACACACCTGCCCCGAGTGAAGGAACACCGCGGTGAGCGCCATGTCGACGGCCGCGTCGAAGTCGGCGTCCGCGAACACGATGTTCGGGTTCTTGCCGCCGAGTTCGAGGGCGACCTTCTTGACGGAGCCCGCCGCGGCGGCCATGAGCAGCCGTCCCGTCCGCAGACCGCCCGTGAACGACACGAGGTCCACGTCCGGATGGTCGCCGAGCGGCGCGCCCGCCTCCGGGCCCGCGCCGAGGACCAGGTTGGCGACGCCCGCGGGCAGCCCCGCCTCGTCGAGCAGCCGCATCAGATGGATCGCCGTGTGCGGGGTGAGTTCGCTCGGTTTCAGGACGAAGGTGTTGCCGGCGGCGAGCGCCGGGGCGACCTTCCACGCGGTCTGCAGGAGCGGGTAGTTCCACGGGGTGATCAGGGCGCACACCCCGACCGGCTCGTACACGACCCGGCTCTCGGCGCCTTCCGTCCCGGTCTCCACTACGCGTCCGGTGTCGGCGGCCGCGAGCCGCCCGAAGTAGCGGAAGCAGTTCGCGATGTCGTCGATGTCGTACGCGCTCTCGACCAGCCGCTTCCCGGTGTCCAGGGACTCGGTGCGGGCCAGTGCGTCCTTGTCGCGCACGAGCAGGTCCGCGACGCGCAGGAGGAGGTCGCCGTGCTCGGCCGCCGTCATCCGGGGCCACGGGCCTTCGTCGAAGGCGCGGCGGGCCGCGGCGATCGCGTCGGCGGTGTCCTTGGCCCCCGCCTCGTCGACCACGGCGACGAGCGAGCCGTCCGCGGGGCAGCGGATCTCTCGGGTCCGCTCGTCCCGGGCGGTGGTCCACACGCCGCCGATGAACAGGTCAGGCATGGGCACCGCCCAGCTTCGAGGTCAGCCATTCATGGAAGATCCCGATGTGATGCTCGGTCGGGACGAGCACGCCGCCGCGCCGGTAGGCACGGGAGTCCATCGCCGGCTGGGTCCGCTCGCAGGCCTCGAAGTCCTGGGCGTTGACCCGGTGGAACAGCTCCACGGACTTGGAGACATCGGCGCCTGACGCGACGACCTCGGGCGCGTAGAGCCAGTCGCACTCGACGACCGTACGGTCCTCGGCCAGCGGGAACATCCGGTGCAGGATCACATGGTCGGGGACGAGGTTGATGAAGACCGTCGGCCTCACGGTGATCGCGTAGTAGCGGCGGTCCTGGTCGTCGGCGACCTCGGGCAGCCGGCCGAAGCCCTCGCTGCCGTCGACGGTGAAGCCCTTCACGCCGTCCCCGAACTCGGCACCGTGGCCCACGTAGTACTGGGCGGCGTAGCCGTCCGCGAACTCCGGCAGGACGTCGGTCAGTTCGGGGTGGATCGTCGCGCAGTGGTAGCACTCCATGAAGTTCTCGACGATCAGCTTCCAGTTGGCCTTCACGTCGTACGTGATGCGCTTGCCGAGGGCGAGATCCTGGGTGTGGTAGCGCTCGAGCGAGGCCGTGTCGCCGAGCCGTTCGACGGCCGCGCCGACCACCGTCTCCTCGAAATCGGGCGGCTCGTCCGCCAGGCAGACCCAGGCGTAGCCGAGCCACTCGCGCAGGGCGACCTTGACGAGGCCGTACTGGGTGCGGTCGACGTCCGGCATCTGCACGAGGTTCGGCGCAGCGATGAGCTTGCCGTCGAGGTCGTACGTCCACGCGTGGTACGGGCACTGGAGGTTGCGGCGGACCTGGCCCGACTCCTCGGTGCACAGGCGGGCGCCGCGGTGGCGGCAGACGTTGAGGAATGCCCGTAGTTCGCCGGTGCGGGACCGGGTGATGAGGACGTTCTCGCGGCCGACCTGGACCGTGCGGAACGCGCCCGGCTTGTCGAGGTCGGCGGACCGCACGGCGCAGAACCACATCGACTCGAAGATGCGTTCCTGCTCCTGGCGGAAGATCTCCGGATCGGTGTAGTAGCGCCCGGACAGCGTGGCCATCAGGCTGGGGGCAATGGGGGTCGTCGTCACGTGCGTACTCCTCAGGCGGGCGCGGCGGCGAGGCGGCTGGGGTCGAAGAGGTCGATGGGGTGCGCGGTGGTGCCGGTGAGCGCCAGGTCGGCGACGATCTCGCCGACGACGGGCACGAACTTGAAGCCGTGGCCGGAGAACCCGGCGGCCACGGTGACGGACTCGGGGTGGGCGGGGTGCCGGGCGATCACGAAGTGCTCGTCGGGTGTGTTGGAGTACATGCAGGTGGCAGCCTTGAGGAAGGTCCCGGGCAGGCTGGGGATCTGGCCCGCCAGGTGCTCCGCCATGGCCGTGACCTCGTGCTCGTGGACCGTGCGGTCGATGGTCTCCGGGGTGCACTCGACGCCCTTGCGGAAGAAGGCGACCTTGGCGCCGAGGCCGGGGCCGTCGATGGCCGGGAAGCCGTAGACCTGGACGCCGGCCGCGTCCTCCCAGATGTAGACGGGGTGGTTCTCCGGGAGGAACGGGGTGGTTCCCCCCGTTCCTCCCGTCGGCCGGAACCAGTACATGACCTGCCGTTCGATCGAGAACGGCACCCCGAGATCGGTCAGCAGATCCGGCGCCCACGCCCCCGGGCAGATCACCAACCGGCCCGCCGTGTAGGTGTTCTCGGCCGTGTGGACGCGCACCCCGTCCTTGTACGGCTCCCAGCGCGTCATCGGCTCCTCGAAGTGCAGGTCGGCCTCCTGACGGGTGGCGAGCTGGAGGTGCGCTGCGACGGTGTTCTCGGGGCGCACCAGACCGGCCCGCTCCTCGTACAGCGCCACCTCGTCGTCCTTCGGGGTGAGCGTCGGGAAGCGGCGGCGGATCTCGCGGGCGTCGAGCATCTCGTGCGGCAGGTCCCACTGCAGGGCGGACAGCAGGGAGCCGGAGACGGTGCGCGAGTCGGCGCGGCCGAGCATGACGCCGCCGCACAGGGTGGCGACCTCGCGCCCGGTGGCCCGCTCCAGGTCCGCGTAGAGCTCGTACGAGCGCAGCAGCAGCGGTACGTACGCCGGGTCCTCGAAGTAGGACTGCCGGGTGATGCGCGAACCGCCGTGGCTGGAGCCGCGGTTGTGGACCGGGCCGAACTTCTCCAGGCCGAGCACGCGTGCGCCGCGGGCGGACAGGTGGTGGGCGGCGGCGCTGCCCATGCCGCCGAGGCCGATCACGATCAC
This sequence comes from Streptomyces sp. NPDC055140, assembly GCF_053607285.1. Lineage (NCBI taxonomy): Bacteria > Bacillati > Actinomycetota > Actinomycetes > Kitasatosporales > Streptomycetaceae > Streptomyces > Streptomyces sp. NPDC055140. The sequence goes on from NZ_JBSGTG010000023.1 coordinate 115,973, forward strand.
GTCGTAGGTGGGTGACATGTCCGAACCTCCGTGCGGTCAGCGGCGGATGCGGGTCATCTTGGGGTCGAACAAGGGCTCGTCGGCGACGGTCGCGGGGATCTTCTCGCCGAAGTACTCGATGTGGACGCCGGTACCGGCGGCGAGCGGCGGCAGCCACGCGTACGCGACACAGCGGCCCAGCGTGTAGCCGTACGACGCGCTGGTGACGTAACCGGCCGGGACCCCTTCGACGTGCACGGGCTCCTTGCCGAGGACGACGGACGCGGGGTCGTCCAGGAGGAGCGGCGTGAGCCTGCGGGCCGGCCGCTCGGCCTTCCGCTCCAGCGTGGCCCTGCCGAGGAAGTCACCGCGGTCCATGCGGACGGCGAATCCGACGCCCGCTTCGTACGGGTCGTGCTCCTCGGTCATGTCGTGGCCCCAGGAGCGGTAACCCTTCTCCAGGCGCAGGCTGTTGAAGGCCGAGCGCCCGGCCGCGATCACGCCGTGCTCCCGCCCCGCCTCCCACAGCGTGTCCCACAGGCGCAGCCCCAGGTCGGCGGTGGTGTACAGCTCCCAGCCCAGCTCACCGACGTACGACAGGCGCATCGCGGTGACGGGCACGTGGCCGAGGTAGGTCTGCTTGGCGCGGAAGTAGCCGAAGCCCTCGTGCGAGAAGTCGTCGCGGGTCAGCGGCTGGACGAGGTCGCGGGCCAGCGGGCCCCAGACGCCGATGCAGCAGGTCCCGGAGGTGATGTCCCGGATCTGTACGTCACCGGGCGCGTGGCGCGTGAGCCAGTCCAGGTCGGCGGGGGAGTTCGCGCCGATCTGGAACAGGTCCGGCGCGAGACGGGCGACGGTCAGGTCGGACCGGATGCCTCCCGCCTCGTTCAGGAGAAGCGTGTACGTGACCGCGCCCGGCTTCTTCGCGAGATTGTTCGACGTCATGCGCTGGAGGAAGTCGAGGGCGCCTGGACCCGTGACCTCGAGGCGGCGCAGGGGCGTCATGTCGTAGAGGGCGACCTTCTCGCGGGTGGCCTTTGCCTCGGCGGCCGCTATGGGCGACCAGTAGCGGGCCGACCAGGCGTCGCGCTCGGGCAGATCGCCGGTGGGCAGGTCCGCGTTCGCCTCGTACCAGTGCGGACGCTCCCAGCCGCCGCCCTCGAGGAAGTACGCGCCGAGCTGCTCCTGGCGGGCGTGGAAGGGGCTCACCCGCAACGGGCGCGGCTGCTCCGCCGGCTGGAGCGGGTGCAGGACGTCGTATACCTCGACGAACTGCTGCGCCCCGCGGTCGTGCACATAGGCGGGGGAGCGCTGGGCGTCCTCGAAGCGGGTGAGGTCGCACTCGTGCACGTCGACGGAGGGCCGCCCGTCGACCATCCACTCGGCGACCGCTTTGGCGACGCCCGCCGAGTGCGTCACCCACACCGCCTCGGCCAGCCAGAATCCGCGCAGCGCACGGGTCTCGCCGAGGACCGGCATCCCGTCGGGCGTGAAGGAGAAGACGCCGTTGAACCCCTCCTCGATCTCCGTCTCACGCAGCGCGGGGATCAGCCACCGGCAGTCGTTCCAGCTGGGCGCCCAGTCCTCCTCGGTGAAAGGCAGCGACGACGGCATGTCCAGCTGACTCGCCCGTGCCTCGTCGTAGTCGAGGACCTTGAACGGGTCGACGGGCAGCGGCTTGTGGGCGTAACTGCCGATGCCGATGCGGTCGGTGTGCTCACGGAAGTACAGATCACGGTCCTGGAAGCGGAGGATCGGCTTCGAGGCTTCCGTGCGGGGGCCGTCGGCTCCTTCGAGCTCCGCCATGGGCCTGGTCTTCGCGTACTGGTGCGCGAGGGGCAGGAGCGGGACGTCCACGCCTGCCATGCGGCCGATCACCGGGCCCCAGAATCCGGCGGCGGAGACGACGTGGTCGGCGGGGAAGCTGCCGCGGTCGGTGACCACCGCCGTGACCCGGCCGTCCTCCTGCTCGATGCCGGTGACCGTGTGCCGGTCGAGGAACGTGGCGCCGCGGCCACGGGCGCGTTCCATCTGGGCGCGGGAGGCGAGCAGCGCGCGGGCCAGGCCGTCGTCGGGGGTGTGGAAGCCGCCGAGTACGGCCGACTCGTCGATGAGGGGCCACAGCTCCTTGCATCGGGCGGCGCTGACGAGTTCGCCGCGCACGCCCCAGGAGGCGGCGTAGCCGGCCTTGCGGTGCAGGTCGGCCCAGCGCTCGGGGGTGGTCGCCAGCTCCAGGCCACCCACCGGGTTGAAGCAGGAAAGCCCGTCCACCTCCAGGGTGTTGAACTTCTCCACCGTGTACCGGGCGAACTCCGTGAGGGTCTTGGACGGACCCGTCTGGAAGACCAGTCCCGGCGCGTGCGAGGTGGAGCCGCCGGGGGCCGGCAGCGGGCCCTGTTCGAGGACGGTGACGTCGGTCCAGCCGCGGGCCGTGAGTTCGTCGGCGAGGGAGCAGCCGACGATTCCGGCGCCGACGACGACGACGCGAGGGCTGGATGTTCCGGGCTTTTCGGGCGTGCTGGACATGCCCCTCCTCATGCTGGTGGGGATGGAATGGCCTTATGCGGCAGGTATGTTGGCGCGCTCGGCGGCGATGGTCGTGTCCTGGCCGTGGCCGGTGTGGACAACCGTGCCTCCCGGCAGGGTGAGGAGCCGGCCGCGGATGGACGCCGCGATCGTCGGGGCGTCGGAGTACGAGCGGCCGGTAGCGCCCGGGCCGCCGTGGAAGAGGGTGTCGCCGGTGAACACGGCGTCGAGGAACGGCACGTAGAGGCTGCAACTGCCCCAGGAGTGACCGGGGGTGTGCAGGACCTGGACGTCGACCCCGGCGGCGGTCAGGAGCATCCCGTCGGTGAGCTCCGCGTCCGGCTTGCGGTCCGGGTGCACCGCCTCCCACAGCTCGTGCTCGGCGGGATGCAGGAGTACGGGGGCGCCGGTCGCCTCGGCGAGATCGGCCGCGGCGCCGATGTGGTCGTCGTGCCCGTGGGTGCAGACGATCGCGGTGACGCGGCGCCCGGCGACGGCGGCAGTGATCGACCCCGCGTCGTGCGCCGCGTCGACGATCAGGACCTCCTCGTCGTCGCCGATCAGCCACACGTTGTTGTCGACGTCGAACGTCTCGCCGTCCAGGCTGAACGTGCCGGAGGTGACGACGCGCTCGGCGCGGGCCGCAGGGCTCACAGGACCACCACCGAGCGCAGCACCTCGCCCCGGTGCATCTTCGCGAACGCCTCCTCCACCTGGTCGAGGGCGATCGTCTCGGTCACGAACCCGTTCAGGTCGAGCAGCCCGTAGAGGTACTGGTCGATGAGGACCGGGAAGTCACGGCTCGGCAGGCAGTCCCCGTACCAGGAGGACTTGAGGGCGCCGCCGCGCGAGAACAGGTCGATGAGCGGAATGTCCAGCGTCATCTCGGGGTCGGGCACGCCGACCTGGACCAGCACGCCCGCGTGGTCGCGCATGTAGAACGCCTGCTTGTACGTCTCGGGGCGGCCGACCGCGTCGATGGCGATGTCGACGCCGAACCCGTCGGTGAGCGCGCGCACCGCCTCGATCGCGTCCGTGCCACGGGAGTTGACCGTGTGCGTGGCGCCGAACTTCTCGGCCTGGTCGAGCTTCTTGTCGTCGATGTCGACGGCGATGACGCGGCGCGCGCCGTTGAGACAGGCACCCGCGATGGCCGCGTTGCCGACGCCGCCGCAGCCGATGACGGCGACGGTGTCTCCGCGCTGGACGTTGCCCGTGTTCACGGCCGCGCCGTAGCCGGCCATCACGCCGCAGCCGATCAGGCCCGCGGCCTCGGGGCGCGCCGCAGGGTCGACCTTGATCGCCTGTCCGGCCGCGACCAGGGTCTTCTCGGCGAAAGCGCCGATGCCGAGCGCGGGGCTCAGCGGCGTTCCGTCGAGCAGCGTCATGGGCTGCGTCGCGTTGCGCGAGTCGAAGCAGTACCAGGGGCGGCCGCGGCGGCAGGAACGGCAGTTGCCGCAGGGGGCGCGCCAGGCGAGCACCACGTAGTCGCCGGGGGTGAGGTCGGTGACCCCGTCGCCGACGGACTCGACGGTGCCGGCCGCCTCATGGCCGAGCAGGAACGGGAAGTCGTCGTTGATGGCGCCCTCCCGGTAGTGCAGATCCGTGTGGCAGACCCCGCACGCCTGCACCTTGATCAGAACCTCGCCCGGGCCGGGATCGGGCACGACGATCGTCTGCACCTCGACGGGTGCGCCCTTCTTCACAGCGACGACGGCGCGGACCTCATGTGGCACGACCAAACTCCTCTGCTGTTGCGCAATGCACGCTCAGTTGCGCGATGAGGAACATCTTGGAAACGCCATCAAGGCCCCGTCAAGAGGTGGGAGTTAATGCTTGGCAAAACGATCGGCCGCACCGAAACCTCGTCGACACACGCAGAACGCGGGGCCAGGTTTCCCTGACCCCGCGTTCAGTAACCGTGCTGCGGAACGTCCTGCTAGAAGCCGTATCCCATCCGGCGCGACAGTTCGGTCGAAGCCGCGACGGTGCGTTTGGCCAGCTCGGGGAGGTGTTCCTCGGTCAGCCGGTACACGGGACCCGACGCGCTGATCGCGCCGATGACCTTTCCGTCGTGGGCGAACACGGGGGCCGCGACCGCGGCGAGGCCGATCTCCAGCTCCTCCACGGCGACGGCGTATCCCTGGTCGAGCACGGCCTCCAGTTCGGCCCGCAGTGACGCCGCCCCGGTCGCCGTGTGCGGGGTGAAGCGCGCCAGCGGGCGGGCGAGCAGGCCCTCGCGCAGCGCGGACGGCAGATGGGCGAGCAGCACCTTGCCGCTCGATGTGGCGTGCAGGGGGGTGCGTCTGCCCAGCCAGTTCTGCGCCGTGACGGAGGCGGAGCCGCGCGCCTGCATGATGTTGACGGCGACATCGTCGTCGAGGATCGCGATGTTGACCGTCTCGCCCAGCTCGTCGGCCAGCTCACGGCAGACGGGCAGGCCCTCCTGTGAGATGTCCAGGCGCACTGCCGCCGCCCCCGCGAGGTGCAGTACACCCGCCCCCAGGTAGTACTTGCCGCGGTCCTTGGCCTGCCCGACCAGGCCGCGGTTCTCCAGCACTCCGAGCAACCGGAACGCGGTGGACTTGTGCACGTCCAGCTCGTCGGCGATCTCGGTGACCCCCGCCTCGCCGAGCCGGGCGAGGATCTCGAGGACACTCACCGCGCGGTCCACGGACTGGACGGAGGCGGCCGCGCCCTTCGGGGTCTTCTCCGGTGCCGTCGTGCCTGGCTCAGCCTGCAATGCCTTGCGGGTCATCACTCAACTCTCACCACCTTGCGACCCCTTGGCGGGTCGCATCTTCGAGAAGCCCTTGACGCGGCGGGCATCTCGACCGGATTCTGTTGCGCATAGCGCTCCCTCATGCGCCATACGAAACTTCATGTTACCGAACAGTCCTGAGCCAGACAGTCCTGGACCAAGAGGGGGGCCCGTGATTCCCGTCTGCCGCCTTGAAGACCTCCCCGAGGGCGGATCCGTCCGCATCGACACAGCACCGCCCATCGCCGTTTTCAATGCTGACGGTGAGCTGTACGCCATCGACGACACCTGCACCCACCAGGACGCCTCCCTGTCGGAGGGCTGGCTGGAGGGCTGTCTGGTCGAATGCCCGCTCCACGAGGCTTCATTCGATCTCCGCACCGGGCGGCCGACCTGCCTGCCCGCCCGCCGCCCCGTACGCACCCACCGGGTGACCGTCGACGACGGCGTGGTCCACGTCCATCCTGCCGCCGAGGAAGGTACCGCCGCATGAGCACTGTCAACGGAATGAGGACGGGATCCGGCATGAGGACCGTGACCGTGGTGGGCGCCTCGCTCGCCGGGCTGTACGCCGCTCGTGAGCTGCGGGCCCAGGGCTTCGACGGGCGTCTCGTCATCGTGGGCGAGGAGCCGCACCGCCCGTACGACCGCCCGCCGCTGTCCAAGGACTTCCTCCTCGGGAAGGCCGGCGAGGACCAGCTCGCCCTGTCCGACGTCGACGAGACGCTGGAACTGGGCGCCGAGTGGATGTTCGGCGTGCGGGCCCGCGGGCTCGACGCGCGCGGCCGCACCGTCCTCCTGGAGGACGGCCGCACGGTGTCCACGGACGGGGTCGTCATCGCCACCGGGGCGAGCGCCCGCCGGCTGCCCGGCCCCGCCCTCACCGGCGTGCACACGCTCAGGACCCTCGACGACGCGCGCTCCCTGCGTGCCGAACTGCTGCGCGGGTCGCGGCGCGTGGTCGTGATCGGCGGCGGGTTCATCGGCGCCGAGACGGCGTCTTCGTGCGCGGCGCTCGGCCACTCTGTCACCGTCGTGGAGGCGGCGCCGCTGCCGCTCCTGCCCCAACTCGGGCCGGAGATGGCCGCGGTGTGCGCGGGGCTCCACGCACGCGGCGGGGTGGAACTGGTCACGGGTGTCGGGGTCGCGGCACTGCACGGTGACAGCGCGGTCCACGGCGTGGAGCTGGCCGACGGGCGTGTGTTGCCCGCCGACGTGGTCGTCGTCGGCATCGGTGCCGTGCCCAACACGGGCTGGCTCGCCGGTTCGACGCTCTCGCTGCACGACGGCGTGCTCTGCGACGACGGCTGCGTCACGGCGCTGCCCCAGGTCGTGGCCGTGGGCGACGTGGCCCGCGTCGGCGGGGCGCGGGCCGAGCACTGGACGAGCGCCACGGCCCAGCCACGGGTCGCCGTACGCAATCTGCTGGCGGGCCGCGCCGTCGAGACCGTGCGGCCGCTGCCGTACTTCTGGTCGGACCAGTACGGCTCGCGCATCCAGTTCGCCGGGCGCAGGAGGGACGGGGACCTGGTCCGAGTCGTCGAAGGCGCCGTGGAGGACGGAAGTTTCCTCGCGCTCTACGAGCGCGCGGGCGTGACCACGGCCGCGCTCGCGGTGGACCGGCCGCGACCGTTCACGCGCGTGCGCCGGGAGCTGGCGCGCGGCGAGGCGCGACCGGTAGTGCAGAACGTCGCGGAGCCGGTGGCGCTGTGACGGTGGCTCTCGCCTCGGGCGCGCGTAGGTAGCCGACTCCTGTCCCAGTGCTACGCAACCGCCACCGATCCCACTCCCACCTACCTACGCAGGCGCACTCACGCGCACCTGACTACCGACGAGCCAACTGCACGCGTCTACGTATGCGTCAACTGTCCGGCCCCGCCACGCCTCCGTATGCGTTCCGGGGCCGGACGGCCCTGCGCGCGTGCCTGCCGGCGTGCCTGGCGACGCTCCCGGCGCAGCTGCCGTGCCGTGCTGTTGGGCGCGGACACCACGCCGTTGCGCTGGTTCCACACCTGGCGGGTCACCCAGACGTCCAGCACGCCCCAGGTCGCCACGACCGTGCTCCCCACGCTGCTCAGCACCATCGGGAACGCCAGCCATGAGTCGGCGACGGTGCACAGGAACGCGATCACCGCCTGCATCAGGGTCAGCGCGACGATGAGCACCGCCCGTACCGCCGCAGTCCGCACCGCATCAGGCATTCGGCGCCGTCCCGCCGGCTCCTCGACCCACAACTCCCCGCACCGCTCTGCCGTGCCCATCAGTTCGTCACTCCCCACCGCCGTCACAGCCCGCCGCCCTGGGCGCTCCCGCACCGGGGCTCTTCGATGGCTGCCCGGATTGCGCCGCTTTACGCTGCCCGCTCACCTCGTGCGCGCCTCATCGCGTATGCCCCGTAAGGAAGGACGTACGGCGACGTCGAAAGATTCCCCCGGATTGCGACGGTCACTTCCGCCCCGCCGAAGATCGATCGATTCCGGCCAACTGTCGCCCGTGTCCAGCCGGATGGTGCCGAATTTCGAGCACCACTTTGCGGGATGCAATCTCCCGCAATGCCCGGACACATGCTGATGTCCCACTCCACCTGCCACCGGACAGCATCCGGACAGCCCTTCGAGTTGCTCCTGCGTCAGTAGTAGGCTCGCGCCGTTTGTTGCCGCACATGTGTACCCCTGACCGCAGGGGTCGATCTGGGGGAGGCCATGCGCTTTCGCGGGAAGTCCATCCGCCGGAAGATCGTGGCGTTGCTCCTGGTGCCGCTGGTGTCCCTGACCGCCATCTGGGCTTTCTCCACGGTGATCACGGGCCGCGCCGCGACGCAGCTGCTGTCGGCGGGGAGAGTCGCGGACGAGATCGGCTACCCGATCGCCGACGCCGGCCGGACCCTTCAGGAAGAGCGCCGCCAGACCCTTGTCTATCTGGCCGACCCCCGGGCCTCCGACGCCCTCTCCAAGCTGCGCAGTCGCCGCAGCGCCTCCGACGAGGCGATGGCCCAGATCAAGGCGAAGGCCGAGAACTCCGGGATCCGCGACGACATGAGCGACGACTCCCGGCGCCGTATCTCCACCGTCGTCGAGGGATTCGACGGCATCGAGTCCCTGCGCCGCAACGTCGACGAGGGAACCGTCACCCGCGAGCAGGCCCTCGACTTCTACAACCGCCTCATCGACCCGACGTACGACTTCCTGCTCACGCTCAGCTCCTTCGACAACTCGACGATGGACCGCCAGGGCCGCGCCGTCATCGGCGTGCTGCGCGCGCGTGAACTGCTGTCCCGTGAGGACGCGTTGGTCGGCTCGGCGCTCGTCGCCCGCAGGATCACGCACAAGGAACTGCGTCAGGTCTCCGACCTCGTCGCCCAGCGCGGCATCCTGTACGACACCAGCCTCGCGCTGCTCCCCGACGACGACCGCGCCGAGTTCGAGCGCTACTGGAAGAGCGCCGACACGGCGGCCCTGCGCACGGCGGAGAACACACTCGCCGACTCCACGGCGGGCACCCCCAGGGGCGTCACCGCACGCGCCTGGAACGACGCTTCGGGCCAGGTGCTCGACGAGCTGGTCAAGCGCGACACCGCTGCCACGGAGCGCTACCAGGACCGGGCGCGCCCCGTCGCGATCAATGTCTTCCTGCAGGCCGGAGCCGCCGGTGTGCTCGGCCTGCTCGCGGTGCTGCTCTCGCTGTTCCTGTCCGTACGCATCGGCCGCGGCCTCGTCCGCGACCTGCGGCGGCTGCGCCTGGAGGCCCACGAGGCCTCCGGTGTCCGGCTGCCCAGCGTGATGCGCCGCCTCGCGGCGGGCGAACGCGTCGACGTGGAGACCGAGGCCCCTCGCCTGGAGTACGACAAGAACGAGATAGGGCAGGTCGGTCAGGCGCTCAACACCCTTCAGCGCTCGGCCGTCGAGGCGGCCGTGAAACAGGCCGAACTGCGCCACGGCGTTTCCGAGGTCTTCGTCAACCTCGCCCGGCGCAGCCAGGTGCTCCTCCACAAGCAGCTCACCCTGCTCGACACGATGGAGCGCAGGACCGAGGACACCGACGAACTCGCCGACCTGTTCCGCCTCGACCACCTGACCACGCGCATGCGGCGCCACGCGGAGGGCCTGGTGATCCTCTCCGGGGCCGCCCCCTCCCGGCAGTGGCGCAGGCCCGTCCAGCTCATGGACATCGTCCGGGCCTCCGTCGCCGAGGTGGAGGACTACGAGCGCATCGAGGTCCGGCGCCTGCCACGCATCGCGGTCACCGGCCCCGCCGTTGCCGACCTCACCCACCTCGTGGCCGAACTCCTGGAGAACGCCACGGTGTTCTCGCCGCCGCACACCGCCGTGCACGTCATCGGCGAGCGCGTCGCGAACGGCTTCACCCTGGAGATCCACGACCGGGGCCTCGGCATGGCGGCCGACGCGCTCCTCGACGCCAATCTGCGGCTGGCCGAGACGCCCGAGTTCGAACTCTCCGACACCGACCGGCTCGGCCTCTTCGTGGTCAGCCGGCTCGCTCAACGCCAGAACGTCCGCGTCTCGCTCCAGCCGTCCCCGTACGGGGGCACGACCGCGGTCGTCTTCATCCCGGACACCCTGCTCACCGACGCCCCCGACACCGAGGGCGCCGGCTTCCGTCTCGACCGTCCGAACAGCCCCGGGCGCGGGGAGGGCCCCGGTGTGCGCTCCCCGAAGCTCTCCACGGCGGGCAGCCCGCTCCCGGGCCTTCCCGCCTCCCTCGTGGACGGGCCCGTGGAACTGGAGGCGCCTCTGGCGGCGTCGGACCTCGCGCCCTTCCCCGGCGCTCTCGACGACGAGGACAGCGAACGAGGCGGGCTCTTCCGGCCGCGCCGCCGCCCCGCCGGGCTCCCCGGAGAGCAGCACCAGCACGCGCGCGACGAGTTCGAGAGCAGGCCCGAGCCGATCCGCGCCGGTGGACCCGAAGGCCCCGACGCCGATGAGGCGCCCGTGCCGCTGCCGCGCCGCAGGGCGCCCAAGCTCGTGAGCTCGCACGGCAGGCCGGTCACCCACACGAGGCCCGGAGAGCCGGGACCGGACAACCGCCGCACGGACGCGCAGCCCGAGAACCCGGGCGGCGTCCCACCCGAGCCCACGGCCGCGACCCCGGACACCCCCGGGGACACGTACCGTCCGGAAGCCCCGGAGGGACCCCGCGAGCGGCGGCTCACGTCGGCGCCCGCGCCGGACCTGCCGCGCAGGCGCGCCCGTGCCGAGGCCTCGGGGGACGCGACTCCCGCACGTCGCCCGGAGCCGGTGCGCGACCCCGCGCCGGAACCGGCCGCCGACGCCCCCGCGCCGGAACCGGCCGCCGACGCCCCCGCGCCGAGCGCGCCGAGTGGTCTGCCCCGCCGTGTGCGGCAGGCCAATCTCGCCCCGCAGCTCAAGGAAGGACCCGACCTGCGCGCCGACCGCGTCGCGGACCGGGAGGGGCCCAACCACTCGGACAGCCCCGCCGAGCGCGACGCCGACGAGGTCCGCAACAGGATGGCCTCGCTCCAGCGGGGCTGGCGCCGCGGCCGCGAGGAGAACGCCGCAGGCGACGACGCCTCCGACGGCACAGCACAGGGAACGACATCTGAGGGGGACGGTCGATGACCGCACCGAAGGCCGCCGCACACACCACCGCGAACGGCGGTTCCGGGGAGCTGAACTGGCTCCTGGACGACCTGGTGGAGCGCGTCGCCAGTATCCGCAAGGCGCTCGTGCTGTCCGGGGACGGCCTCCCGACCGGGGTCTCCAAGGACCTCACCCGGGAGGACAGCGAGCACCTCGCTGCCGTCGCCTCCGGCTTCCACAGCCTGGCCAAGGGGGTCGGCCGGCACTTCGAGGCGGGCAGCGTCCGCCAGACCGTCGTGGAGCTGGACGACGCCTTCCTCTTCGTCACGGCCGCCGGCGACGGCAGCTGCCTCGCCGTCCTGTCGGACGCGGACTCCGACGTCGGTCTCGTCGCGTACGAGATGACCTTGCTGGTCAAGCGGGTCGGCGTGCATCTGGGGACCGCTCCGCGCACCGATCTGTCCGCCGGCGGGTAGTGGGCCGGTATGAGTCCTGACGGGGAGGGGACGCAGGAGACGCACCACTGGTTCGACGACGACGCCGGACCGGTGGTTCGCCCGTACGCCATGACACGCGGCCGCACCACCAGCGCGGCCCAGCATCGTCTCGACCTGATCGCCGTCGTCGTCGCGGAACACCGCACCGGCGACCCCGCCGCCGACCAGACGCTGTCCCCGGAGCACGTGGACATCGTCGGGCTGTGCCGCGACAGCCCTCAGTCGGTGGCCGAACTCGCCGCGGAACTCGACCTTCCGATCGGTGTCGTACGCGTCCTCATCGGCGATCTCGTCGACGAGGAACTGGTCCATGTGACCCGGCCCGTACCCCCTGCCGAGCTCCCGGACGAGAGTATTCTGCGCGACGTGATCAACGGTCTCAGGGCGCTCTGACCCACGCGTACACCGAGGCCACACACGGGGGTGGGGACCAGGCGAGCAGCGGGGCGAACAACGGAGACGCGCGTGACAGGCTGGCAGTTCTGGATCGACCGAGGCGGCACGTTCACCGATGTCGTCGCGCGGCACCCCGACGGACGCCTGCTCACCCACAAGCTCCTGTCCGACAACCCCGCCCGCTACCGCGACCCCGCCGTTGCCGCGATCCGTGGACTCCTCGACAGCGAGGGCGAGTCGGGGCACACCCGTGTCGACTCCGTCCGCATGGGCACCACCGTCGCCACCAACGCCCTTCTGGAACGCAAGGGCGAACGCACCGCCCTGGTCGTCACCCGGGGCTTTCGCGACGCCCTGCGCATCGCGTACCAGAACAGGCCCCGCATCTTCGCGCGCCGCATCGAACTGCCCGAGCTGCTCCACGAACGGGTCATCGAAGCCGACGAGCGCGTCGACGCCCACGGCGCCGTCCTCACCCCGCTCGACACGGACGCACTCGAGGTGTCGCTGCGCCAGGCGTACGACGACGGGATCAGGGCCCTCGCCGTCGTCTGCATGCACAGCCATCTGTACCCCGACCACGAGCGGCGCATCGGCGCCCTCGCGGCCCGGATCGGCTTCCCGCAGATCTCGCTCTCCAGCGAGGTCAGCCCTCTGATGAAGGTCGTCCCGCGCGGGGACACGACGGTCGTCGACGCCTACCTGTCGCCGGTCCTTCGCCGCTACGTCCAGCAGGTGGCGGACCAACTCGCGGGCGTACGCCTGATGTTCATGCAGTCCAACGGCGGGCTCACCGAGGCCGGGCAGTTCCGCGGCAAGGACGCCATCCTGTCCGGACCCGCCGGCGGCATCGTCGGCATGGCCCGCGTGTCCCGCCTCGCCGGCTTCGACCGCGTCATCGGCTTCGACATGGGCGGCACGTCCACGGACGTGTCGCACTACGCGGGGGAGTACGAGCGCGTCTTCACCACGCAGATCGCCGGCGTACGCCTGCGCGCCCCCATGCTCGACATCCACACCGTCGCGGCCGGCGGCGGGTCCGTCCTCCACTTCGACGGCAGCCGCTACCGCGTGGGCCCCGACTCCGCGGGCGCCGACCCGGGCCCCGCCTGCTACCGCGGCGGCGGCCCGCTCACCGTCACCGACGCGAACGTAGCCCTCGGGCGCATCCAACCCGCCCATTTCCCCGCAGTGTTCGGCCCCGAGGGTGACCAGCCACTGGATCGCACCCTCGTACGGGACCGCTTCGCCGCGCTCGCCCGCGAGATCCGCGACCGCACCGGCGACGACCGCACCCCCGAACAGGTCGCCGAGGGCTATCTGCAGATCGCCGTCGCCAACATCGCGAACGCCGTGAAGCGGATCTCCGTCCAAAAGGGCCACGACGTCACCCGCTACGCCCTCACGACGTTCGGCGGAGCCGGTGGCCAGCATGCGTGCCGGGTCGCCGACTCGCTCGGCATCCGCACCGTCCTCGTACCGCCCATGGCGGGAGTCCTGTCCGCCCTCGGCATCGGCCTCGCCGACACGACCGCCATGCGCGAGCAGTCCGTCGAGGCACCGCTCGAACCGTCCGCCATGCCGCACGTCCACAAGACCGCCGACGGCCTGGAGGGCGCGGCCCGCGCGGAACTCCTCGCCGAGGACGTGCCCGAGGACCGCGTCCGCGTCACCCGCCGGGCCCAACTGCGCTACGACGGCACCGACACCACGCTCACCGTGGAACTCACGGACCCCGACACGATGCGCGCCGCCTTCGAAGAACGCCATCGCGCCACCTACTCCTTCACCCTCGACCGCCCTCTCGTCGTCGAAGCCCTCTCCGTCGAAGCAACCGGCCTCACCGCACCCCCCGATCTTTCCGCCCTCGCACCACGCTCGGCCCCGCCCGACGCCCCGGAAACCGCCAGCCTCCACACCGGCGGCGCCTGGCGCGACGTGCCCCTGCACCGACGCGACCAACTGCCGCCCGGCGACAGCGTCACCGGACCCGCGATCATCGCCGAGTCCGGTTCCACGACGGTCGTGGACGACGGCTGGCGGGCGGCCGTGACGGACGACGGCCACCTGATCATGGAACGCGCGGCGGTCACGGAGAGTTCCGACATCGGCACGGCAGCCGACCCCGTACTCCTCGAGGTCTTCAACAACCTCTTCATGTCGATCGCCGAGCAGATGGGCGCCCGCCTGGAGTCCACCTCCCAGTCGGTCAACATCAAGGAGCGCCTCGACTTCTCCTGCGCGCTCTTCGACCCCGACGGCAGCCTCGTCGCGAACGCCCCCCACATCCCCGTCCACCTGGGATCCATGGGCACAAGCGTCAAGGAGGTCATCCGCCGCCGCGGCACGCGCATGCGGCCGGGGGACACGTACGCCGTGAACGACCCCTACCACGGGGGCACCCACCTCCCCGACGTCACCGTCATCACCCCGGTCTTCGACACGGAGGGTGAGCGGATCCTGTTCTACGTCGCCTCGCGCGGCCACCACGCGGAGATCGGCGGCATCGCCCCCGGCTCCATGCCCGCGGGCAGCCGCACCATCGAAGAGGAAGGCATCCTCTTCGACAACTGGCTGCTCGTCGAAGGGGGCCGCTTCCGCGAGACGGAGACCCTGGGCCTGCTCACCGGCGGCCCGTTTCCATCGCGCAACCCGCGGACCAACCTCGCCGACCTGCGCGCCCAGATCGCCGCCAACCAGAAGGGCGTCGACGAAGTCGCCCGCATGATCGACCACTTCGGGCTCGACGTCGTCCAGGCGTACATGAAGCACGTCCAGGACAACGCGGAGGAAGCCGTGCGCCGCGTCGTCGACGCACTACAGGACGGCGAGTTCGCCTACGAGACCGACTCGGGCGCCGTGATCCGCGTCCGGGTCACCGTGGACCGCGAACAGCGCGGCGCGACCGTCGACTTCACCGGCACGTCACCACAGCTCGCCACCAACTTCAACGCGCCCTTCGCCGTCGTCAACGCGGCCGTCCTGTACGTCTTCCGCACCCTCGTGGACGACGACATCCCCCTCAACGACGGCTGCCTGCGCCCCTTGCGCATCGTCGTGCCGCCCGGCTCGTTCCTCGCCCCCGAGCCACCCGCCGCCGTCGTCGCCGGCAACGTGGAGACCTCCCAGGCCATCACCGGCGCCCTCTACGCGGCCCTGGGTGTACAGGCCGAGGGCTCCGGGACGATGAACAACGTGACCTTCGGCAACGAGAGCCACCAGTACTACGAGACCGTGGCCTCGGGCTCCGGAGCCGGCGACGGCTTCCACGGAGCGCCCGTCGTACAGACCCACATGACCAACTCGCGGCTCACCGACCCCGAGGTCCTGGAGTGGCGGCTGCCCGTCCTGCTCGAGGAGTTCGCCGTGCGGCGCGGCAGCGGGGGCCCCGGACGGTGGCACGGCGGCGACGGCGCCGTACGCCGTCTCCGCTTCCTCGAACCCATGACCGTGTCCACCCTCTCGCAGCACCGCAGGGTCCCGCCGTACGGCATGGCGGGCGGCGGGCCGGGGGCCCTGGGCGCCAACTCCGTGGAGCACCCCGACGGCACGGTCGACCGGCTCGCCGGCAGCGACTCGGCGGACGTGCTCCCCGGCGACGTACTCGTCATCGAAACCCCCGGAGGCGGCGGATACGGTCCGCCGCCGCCCGCCGGGAACGACCACAGCGACAGCAGTGAGGCAGGAGAAGAGACCCATGATCTTCGGGCGTTCTGAGCGCGGCAAGCCCCCCGTGGAGCCCGTCACGCTCAAGATTCTCGTGGCCGGCGGATTCGGCGTGGGCAAGACGACGCTCGTCGGTGCGGTCAGTGAGATCAAGCCCCTGCGCACCGAGGAGCTGCTCAGCGAGGCGGGCCGCCCGCTCGACGACACCCGGGGCGTCGAGGGCAAGCACACCACCACGGTCGCCATGGACTTCGGCCGGATCACGCTCCGCGAGGACCTGGTGCTCTACCTCTTCGGCACCCCCGGGCAGGACCGTTTCTGGTTCCTGTGGGACGAGCTGGCGACCGGTGCTCTGGGTGCCGTGGTCCTCGCCGACACCCGCCGCCTGGAGGACTGCTTCGCCGCCGTCGACTACTTCGAGCGGCGCTCCATACCGTTCGTCGTGGGCGTCAACTGCTTTGAAGGCTCGGCCCGTTATCCGGCCGATGACGTACGGCAGGCCCTCGACCTCGACTCCGACGTGCCCGTCCTGCATTGCGACGCGCGCGAGAAGGAGACTGTCAAGGAGGTCCTCATCGGCGTCGTCGAGCACGCGATGGCCGTGGGCGCGCGCCGCCGTCAGCCGGCCACCACCTGAACCGCCCGCGCGCTGACGGAGGACGTGGGAACGGCCCGCACCCTCGCCGACCGGGGTGCGGACCGTCGTCCACGCGCGCGTGGCCCTCACCAGGACCACGCGCCAGTCACAAGAGGCGCGCGCCGACCGTCACGCCTCGTCGTCGTGCCAGCCGAAGCTCTTCTCCACGGCCTTGCGCCAGTTGCGGTACTCGCGCTCACGCGTCGCGCCGTCCATGGCCGGCGTCCACTCCGCGTCGCGCTGCCAGTGCGCCTTGAGCTCGTCCAGGTCGTTCCACACCCCCGTCGCGAGCCCGGCCGCGTACGCGGCGCCCAGGCACGTCGTCTCCGACACCCGCGGCCGGATCACCGGCACACCGAGGACATCTGCCTGATGCTGCATCAGGAGATTGTTCTTGGTCATGCCGCCGTCGACCTTCAGCGTCGTGATCTGCACGCCGGAGTCCTGGTACATCGCGTCGACGACCTCGCGTGTCTGCCAGCTCGTCGCCTCCAGGACGGCCCGCGCCAGATGGGCCTTGGTGACGTACCGCGTCAGCCCCGTGACGACACCGCGCGCGTCCGAGCGCCAGTACGGCGCGAACAGGCCTGAGAACGCCGGCACGATGTAGGCGCCGCCGTTGTCACTCACACTCGCCGCGAGCGTCTCGATCTCGTCGGCCGTGCGGATGATCCCGAGCTGGTCGCGGAACCACTGCACCAGGGCGCCGGTGATCGCGATCGACCCTTCGAGGCAGTACACCGGCGCCTCGGAGCCGATCTTGTACCCCATCGTGGTGAGCAGTCCGTGCTTCGAGGGGACGGGCCGGTTCCCGGTGTTGAGCAGCAGGAAACTGCCTGTGCCGTACGTGTTCTTGGCCGTCCCCGTGTCGTAGCAGGCCTGCCCGAAGATCGCGGCCTGCTGGTCGCCGAGCGCGGACGCGACCGGCACCCCGGACAGCTGGCCGACGGCCGTCCCGTAGACCTCGGCCGATGACCTGATCTCCGGGAGCACCGCCTCCGGCACGTTCATCGCCGACAGGATCCCCTGGTCCCACTGGAGCGTCTCCAGGTTCATGAGCATGGTGCGACCGGCGTTGGTGACGTCGGTGACGTGCACACCGCCGTCCGTGCCGCCGGTCAGGTTCCAGATGAGCCAGGAGTCGATGGTGCCGAACGCGATCTCGCCCCGCTCGGCGCGGGCGCGCAGCCCCGGCACGTTGTCGAGGAGCCAGGCCGCCTTGGGCCCGGAGAAGTAGCTCGCGAGCGGCAGACCGGTCTGCTCGCGGAAGCGGTCCTGCCCGTCCGTGCCGCCCAGTTCATTGCACAGGGCCGACGTACGGGTGTCCTGCCACACGATCGCGTTGTGCACGGGCCGGCCCGTGGCCCGGTCCCAAAGGACCGTCGTCTCCCGCTGGTTGGTGATGCCGAGCGCGCTCAGGTCGTCGGCGCGCAGCCCGGCCTTGGCGAGCGCGCCGGCGACCACGGCCTGCACCTTGGACCAGATCTCGGTGGCGTCGTGCTCCACCCAGCCGGGCTTCGGGAAGATCTGCCGGTGCTCGCGCTGGTCGACGGCGACGATCTCCCCGCCGTGGTTGAAGATGATGCAGCGGCTCGAGGTGGTGCCCTGGTCGATGGCGGCGACGTACTTCACATCGTTGTCGGGCATGTGACTCCCCTTCGTCTTCGTCTGAGGTCCCCGCGCGCGGGGACGCGATAGCGACGTGGCGCGGCCCGGCCGCGGTCAGAACGCCGCGTTGTAGATGAGCCCCGCCAGCGCGCCGCCGATCAGCGGCCCGGCCACCGGGATGATGGCGTAACCCCAGCCGGACGTGCCCTTGTTGGGGATCGGCAGGAACGAGTGCACGATGCGCGGACCGAGGTCGCGCGCAGGGTTGATGGCGTACCCGGTGGGCCCACCGAGCGAGAGGCCGATCCCGACGACCAGGAAGGCCACGACGAGCGCCGTCGTGCCGGACTCCCCGAGCCCCTTGGTGAGCCCGAACGCGAGGATGGGCAGCACGAGGGCGATCGTCGCGATGATCTCGGTGATCAGGTTGGCCACGGGGTTGTTGATCTCGGGGATCGTGGAGAAGATCCCGAGCGTCGGAGTGGGCCCGTCGTCGTCCGCTTCGCTCTCGCCGGACCCCGACGTGACGTTGGCGTTGAACTGGGCCAGATAGACGAGATAGGCCAGCACGGCGCCCAGCATCGCGCCGACCATCTGGCCGAGCAGATAGACCCAGACCTTGTCCCACTTGCCGGTGTCCACCGCGATGCCGATCGTCACCGCCGGGTTGAGCTGGCCCCCGGACAGCGGCGCGGCGGTGTACGCCCCGGCCAGCACGCCGAAGCCCCACCCGAACGCGATGACTACCCATCCCGAGGCTCTCGCCTTGGAATGCTTGAGCGTGACCGCGGCGCACACGCCGGCGCCGAACAGAATCAGGATCGCGGTCCCGATGACCTCACCGACGAAGATGTCTCCATTGCTCATGGCGGCTCCTAGGCCCTCGCCCGGAGCGATACGCCCCGGTCCTCAGTGCAGGGTGCGTTTTCCATGGCTGGTTCCGGACGGCTCTGGCTGCAACGGCCGACGGCAGGGTCTCCCGCGCCCCACCCGGCGCCCGCGACAGGCGTTCCCGCTCAGTCGGATCACTCGTTTCGCCGGTGGGGGAAGGCCCTGACCTGCCCGAACGCGACAGGAGGAGCCCGACGGACAGGCTGGGCCCTGAGCGGCGGTGGGACGACGTGCGGCGATGCCGACCGACACCCGGAAGTGTTCACCGGCCGTGATGGAGCGTCAAGGTCGTGGACCGGAACGGTTGGCGGCGCCCGCACGCACGGCCCGCGCCCGGGTCATCCAGCGGCTGCGCGGCCGGATTCCGCTTCCGCGCGCGGCCCGGCCCCCGTCCACGCCGTCCCGGACGCCGGGGCCGCCCCCGCACGCACACCCCGCCGCACCTCGTGCCCCGGAGTGTCCGAGCGGCCGATGACCCAACTCGCCCCCGGCAGCGCCTTGGCGGCCTGCTTGAGCGGCGCCAGCGACGCCGCCGCCTGCCGGTGGTCGGTGACGCTGCCCGCCGCGCACAACACCGTGGCGAGCGACAGCGTGACGGGCCGCCCGCCCGCCGCCCAGGGCACGTCGAGCACCGCGGACGCCAGCGGATCGAGCCCGTCCGGATCGGCAAGTACCAGGAAGTCGTCGCCCCCGATGTGCCCCACCCTGGTCGTGCCCGACGCGGCCCGTGCCAGGGACCTGCCCACCTCACGAATCAGATCGTCACCCGCGGCGAACCCCGCACCGTCGTTGACCTGCTTGAACCCGTCGATGTCCAGCCAGCTCAGGGCGAACCCGCGCCCCTGCGCGATCCGCCGGTCCACCTCGCCCGTGATGGCGTCCGAACCGGGCAGCCGCGTCAGCGGATTGAGCGCGGCCGCCTCCTCGACGCGGCTCTCGGCCAGCGCGCGCACGAGATCGGCGAGTCGCACGATGCCCACGCACCGCCCCCGCTTGTCGACGACCGCGACATCGTCGGCCGTACGGCTGCGCTCGCCGTCCGCGAGGACGTCGAGGACCTCCCAGGCGGTGGCGTCCACGCCCACCGTGCGCGGCCGGTCACCATGGCGGGCGGCCGGACGGTCGGCGTAGAGCGCATGCCCGTAGCGGCCCGAGAGCGACAACAGGAAGCGGTCCCGCTGCACGGAACGCACCGGTGCGCCCGCCGAGTCCACGAGGAGCACGCCGGACACCTCGGGCGACCCGGTGAGCAGCGCGCGTACCCGCCCCGCCGATGCCGAAGCGGGCAGCAGCGCGGCGGGCCGCACGAACTGGCGTACCGGCGGTCCCGAAGGCGGCGGCGCCGCCACTGGGGGAGTGAGCGCCGGCACGTACACATCGGCCGCCGGCAGCCGCGACGGCGGCGCGAACAGCTCGCCCTGTGCCAGCTGCGCCCCGGCTTCCCGCGCGGCGCCGCATTGCAGTTCCGTCTCCACGCCCTCGACGGCGAGCAGTGCGCCCAGCCCTTCGCACAGCGTCCGCATCGCGCTCACCGACGCGGGACGCGACAGCAACGAGGGATCCAGCTTCACGAGGTCCGGCGCCAGGTCGACCAGGAGCCGCAGCGGCAGGTCGCCGTCACCGACGCCGTCCGCGCAGACCCGGAAGCCCTCGTCGCGCAGGGCCGTGACCCCCTCCAGGAGCGCCCGGTGCGGCACGTGGGTGAACGGGGGACCGATGTCGACCGTCACTTCCCAGGGCAGCCGTCCCACGTCCCGGACGGCGTCCCGCAGCGCGGCGAGGCCACCCAGATCCGCCACCGTCCCGGCGAACACATTGACGTGCAGCGGCAGCAGCGTCTCCCGCTGCGCCGCCGAGCGCACCGCCAACGCCGCCAGACGGCCGTCGAGTTCGGGGTCGCGCCGGGCCTGCGCCAGCACGTCGCCGACCTCCGGACGGGCGAGTATCTCCAGGGCCGCCACGGCTCCGGTCGTCAGATTGACGACCGGCTGGAAGGCGAAACGGAGAGCGTCCGTCCAGGAAGGCACGGAAGCATGATGGCGCCCCCGGCGCGCGCCCAGGCGCAGTTCACGAGCTGTTCACGCACCCTTTTCGGCCGAACACGCAGCGTACGGATCCATAGGCGGCCGCCGGTCAGCGGACCGCGACCACGGACGAGCCGTGCCCGAACAGTCCCTGATTCGCCGTGATGCCCACGCGCGCGTCAGCCACCTGCCGGGCGCCCGCCGTGCCGCGCAACTGCCACGTCAGCTCGCAGACCTGAGCGATGGCCTGCGCGGGGACCGCTTCTCCGAAGGACGCGAGTCCGCCACTGGCGTTCACGGGTATGCGCCCGCCGGGAGCCGTCGCGCCCTCCCTCAGCAGCTTCGCCGCCTCGCCCTCGCCGCACAGCCCCAGATCCTCGTACCACTGGAGTTCCAGAGCGGTCGACAGGTCGTACACCTCGGCGAGGGAGAGGTCTTCCGGGCCGATCCCGGCCTCCTCGTACGCCGCCCGCGCTATCGAGGCGCGGAAGGTGACGCCGTCCGGCTCGACGACCGCGGCCGAGTCGGTGGCGATGTCCGGGAGGTCGAGCACCGTGTTCGGATACGTGGGCGTGACCGTCGACACCGCGCGGATCCGCACCGGATTGCGCACTCCGTGCTTGCGCGCGAAGTCCATGCCGCACAGCACGAGCGCGGCCGCCCCGTCGGACGTGGCGCAGATGTCCAGGAGTCGCAGGGGATCGGCGACGACAGCCGAAGCGGCCACCTCCTCGGCGGTCACCGTCTTGCGGTACCGGGCGTTCGGATTGAGCGCGCCCGCCGCCGCGTTCTTCACCTTGACCTGCGCGAAGTCCTCCAGCATGTCCCCGTGCACGGCCATGCGCCGACGCGCGTACAGACCGAAGTAGGCAGGATTGGTCGCGCCGAGCACCCGGAACCGCAGCCAGTCCGGATCGTCGTGCCGGTCCCCGCCCGCGGGCCGGAAGAACCCCTTGGGCGCGGCGTCGGCACCCACCACGAGTACGACGTCGGCGAGCCCCGCGAGGATCTGCGTACGCGCCGCATTGACCGCCTGGGCGCCCGAGGCGCACGCCGCGTACACACTCGCGACCCGCGCGCCCTGCCAGCCGAGCGCCTTCGCGAACGTCGCGCCCGCCACATAGCCCGGGTACCCGCCCCGCACCGTGTCCGCGCCCACGACGGAGTCCACGTCGCGCCAGTCGACCCCCGCGTCGGCGAGCGCCGCCCGCGCCGCCACCGTCCCGTACTCGACGAAGCCGCGCCCCCACTTGCCCCAGGGGTGCATGCCCGCGCCGAGCACCGCCACGTCGTCCGTCATGCCGCCACCCCCGTCGGCCGCCAGTGCCACGTCGTCCAGGTCGTGTCCCCGTCCTCGTCGAGCACTCCGGGCACGACCTCCACCTCCATGCCCACCTCCAGGTCGGCCACGGAGACCCCGGGAACCGCCTGCCCGAGCACCACCAGACGCTCCGACTCCAGCTCCACAGCGATCAACGTGTAGGGCTGCCAAGGTAGTTCCGGATCGGACACGTACGGTGCCGGAGGCCGGTACCGGCTGTCCGTGTACGACCAGACCCGGCCGCGCGGGGAGAGCGGCACGGAGAGCAGCTCCCCTCCGGCGCAGCCGGGGTTGCGGCAGAAGGTGTCCTCGCGAGGGAAGAAGACCGAGGCGCAGGCCGAGCATCGCGTGCCGAGCAGCCGGAAGTCCTCTCCCTCCCCGGTGAACCAATCGGCCACGACAGGTGTGCGCGTACGCGACAAGGCCCCTCCCGCGCTGGATCCGACGACGCCACCAGAACACCAGTAGATCTGATGGACCGTCAGAAGTGTGCCATGGGCCGGTCACTCAGGGAACGCCGCGAGATGGGGAAGTCGAAGTACGTGTCCGGGAAGAGCTCCGGCTTGTACGTGAAGTGCCACCACTCCTCCGGCAGGTTCACGAACCCCTGGGCGGCCAGGGCGTCCCGCAGGAGGTCACGGTTCGCGCGCTGCGCCCCCTCGATCCGTGGGTCGTCGGTGTGGGCGAGCGTGTCGAAGCAGTCGAAGCCCGTGCCCATGTCCACCGAGTTGTCGGGGAAACGCTCCTTCTTCGGCCCGTAGCAGGGCGCCAGCCGCTCACCGGGCACGTACGCGCGCGTGGGCAGAGCCGGCAGCTTCACGACGGTCAGATCCAGCGTGGAGCCGCGGCTGTGCCCGGACTTCTCCGCGATGTAACCGTCCGCGAACAGCCGCGTCTTGTCGACCTGCGGATAGAACTCCGCCTTCATCCGATGGTCGTCGAGGTCCTTGGCCCAGCGCACGAAGTGGTCGACCGCCCGCTGCGGCCGGTAGCAGTCGTACACCTTCAGCGAGTAGCCCCGCTTCAGGAGCCCGGCCTGCGCCTTGCGGAGCGCCTTCGCGGCAGGCTCGGTGAGGATGCACATCGGCTTCTCGTAGCCGTCGACGGGCGCTCCGACGAAGTTGTGCGGAGTGATGTAGCGGATCTCCTGGATGATCGTCGGGTCGACGTCCCGCAGCGCCACGAACTGCGGGGGAGCCTTGGGCTCGGGCTTCGCCTGGGCGGCGCCGGGAGCGGTGGCCGTCCACAGGAGTGCGGCGGCGGCGGTGACGGCGAGTCTGCGTACTGCAGTTGCGGTTCGTGTCATGAACCCTGGATCTATCAGGATCAATGGTGGCCAGGGAAGAGCCGCGCTTCGCGATCGGATACAGTCCGCGGCGTGTCAGCACCCCACCACATAAGCAACCCCGTTCCGGATTCCCACTGTTCGAGCTGTGGAACCGCCTACGGACCCGACGTCTCGGGATGGCCGCGCACGTGCCCGGCCTGCGCCGACGTGAGCTACCGCAACCCTCTGCCGGTCGCGGTCGCCCTCCAGGCCGTCTACGACAGCCGCGGTTCCGCTCTCGTCGTGATCACTCGGACCATCGCCCCCGCGCGCGGGGGAGTCGCCCTGCCCGGCGGGTTCGTCGACCACAGGGAGGACTGGCGCGACGCCGTCGTCCGTGAGCTCAAGGAGGAGACGGGCATCGAGGCGGCGAGCCGCGACGTACGCCTCGCCGACGCGATGAGCTCACCCGACGGACATCTGCTCCTGTTCGGCCTCCTCCCGGAACGCCCGGCCGCCGAACTGCCCGAGCCCGCCGTCACGGACGAGACGGAAGGCTGGCACCTCCTGCGCCGCCCCGCCGAACTCGCCTTCCCCCTTCACACCTTGGCCGTCCGCGCCTGGTTCGAGGGCCGCTACGTGTGATATCCCGCCGCATGAACCACCCAGCCCTCTGAACGCTCAGAGCCCGCGGATCCGCACCGGGTACGCGGGCTCGGCCGGCCCGCCCTCGTCCTGCCGCTCCACCACCGGACTGCCGCCGCTCCACCGTGAGGTGTAGCGCTGGACGTCCGGCGTCTCCCAGCCGTCACCGACGTCGGGCACGACAACCCCACCGCCGGTGCGCCCCTGCGCCGGAGCCCACACCTCCAGGCACAGCTCCCCGTCCTCACCCCGCACCGGGATCACCGCGCCCGCGCGCGCGAAGACGGGAACACGGGACAGCGGCGCGTCCACCAGAACCTCACCGGGCCCCTCGTGCGCCTGCCCACTCTCCGTGTCGTACCAGCGCCCGCGCGGCAGCCGCACCGCCCTCCGGTCCGCACCCGGCTCCAGGACCGGAGCCACCAACAAGGAGTCACCCAACAAGAACGCGTCCTCGCAGTCCCGCAACGCCCTGTCCTCCGGAGTACCCCACCACACAGGCCGCACATACGGAGCACCCGTACGCCGCGCGAGATGGGCCAGTGTCACGAAGTACGGCAGCAGCCGCCTGCGCTCGACGAGCGCCACGCGCGCGTGCCCCAGCACCTCGTCACCGAACTCCCACGGCTCCCGGCGACCCGCCCGCAGCGCCGCATGCGTACGGAACAGCGGCAGATACGCACCCAGCTGGAACCACCGCAGATACAGCTCCGGGGACGGCTCCCCGTCGAACCCGCCCACGTCCGGCCCCGAGTAAGGCACCCCACACAACCCGAGCCCGAGCACCAAGGACAACGAGGCGCGCAAACCGGGCCACCCCGTGGCAACATCCCCCGACCACGTCCCTCCGTAGCGCTGCATCCCCGCCCAGCCCGAGCGCGAGAACAGGAACGGCCGCTCCTGGGGCCGCAGTTCACGCAGCCCCTCGTGGCCGGCGCGCGCCATGCAGAGCCCGTACACGTTGTGCGCCTCCCGATGGTCGCCGCCCCGCCCCTCCAGGGAGTGCCGTGCCGAGCGGGGCAGTGTCGGGTCACCGAACGCGGCGAACGACGCCGGCTCGTTCATGTCGTGCCAGAACCCCGAGAACCCCTGGGCGAGCCGCTCCTCGTACAGACCGCCCCACCACTTGCGCACCGCGCGGTCGGTGAAGTCGGGGTACACGGACTCACCCGGCCACACCACGCCCCGCACCGGCCTCCCCGCCGCGTCCTTCACGAAGGCGTCAGCGGACGTTCCCGCGTCGTACACGGCGTTCCCCGCCTCCGCCTTGACCGCGGGGTCGACGATCGACACCAGCCGCACACCGTCCCGGCGAAGGTCCTCGGCGAGCCGCGGGAGCCCCGGATACGTCTCCTGGTCGACCGTGAACACCTGAAACGCGTCGAGATGATCGATGTCCAGATGCACCGCGCCGAGCGGAAGCCCCCGCTCCCGGTAGCCCGCGACGATCCGCCGCACCTCGTTCCCCCCGCCGAAGCCCCAGCGCGCGTGCTGATACCCGAGCGCCCAGGCCGGCGGCAGCGCGGGCGCGCCGGTCAGCGACGCCCACGCGCGCAGCACGCGCGCGGGGGCACCCACCATGACCCAGCAGCGCAGCGGACCGCCCTCCATCCGGACCTCGCACGTCCCCGCACGGTCGTGCCCGGAACCGGCCCCCTCCTCGCCCTCCGAAAGCGTCACCGTGCCGTCCCACGAGTTGTCGTGGAACACCAGATGGGTGCCCGCGTCGGCGACCACCATCTGCACCGGCATGGTCAGATACAGCGGATCGTCCCCCGGCCCGAACGAACCGCCCGGATCCGTGTTCCACAGCCGGTACGCGCCGTCCCGCAGCCGTGGCCCCGAGGCCCGCCCGCCCAGACCGTAGAACCGCGCGTCCGCGGCCACCTCGGACCGCTGCACCCACCGCGCCTCGCCGCCATCCACCGGCTCCCACCAGCGAGGCGGCAGATCCCGCCGCAGCACCACACCTCCCGGCGTACACACGGAGACAGCGCCGTGCCGCGACACGACGACGGTCACCCGCTCCGACACCACCCGCCAGCCGCCGTCCTTGTCCGGCTCCAGGACGGCCCGCGGATCCGGCTGCGGACAGGAACCCGCCAGCGCGTACGACGGCTCGGGATCCGCCCCGTCCCAGCCCCAGAAGACCGCACCCGTCACCGTCACCGTGATCCGCAGCTGGGACCGCGTGAACCGGACGACACCACCACCGGGCGCCGGCTCGGCCCCGGTCACCTGCCCCGGCACCCTCGCCCGCTCCGGCCCCCGGCGCCGCAGACCCACCGCATCCGCCCGCCTCCTGCGCCACGAGGACCGCACCGCCCGCAAACCCTGGACCGCCCCCACCAAGCCAACCGCCCTCACCGCGCGTACCAGGTCACGACCGTTCATGCTGCTCACCCTGTCATTGCGCGGCGCGCAAAGGTGAGTCGTTCAACTGCCGTTCATCCGTGGTGGCAGCACACCTTCACGACACGGACTATGTGGGGCACAACCTGGTGCGGAAGTCGATCACGTGGCATCGTCCCTGTCAGCCGCGTCACGCGCACACACCGGCCCGTGCGCGGGACCGACGCACACCACGCGTACATCCGGGAGCCGCCCCATGCCGTCCGCAGCGAATCCGACGCCGCTCTGGAAGCCCGACGAGGAATTCATCGCCGAGGCGCAGATCACGCGCTTCCAGGCATGGGCGTCCGAACACTACGGAGCCCCCGCCGACGGCGGTTACGAAGCATTGCACCGCTGGTCGGTGACCGAACTCGACACGTTCTGGAAGGCCGTCGCCGACTGGTTCGACATCCGGTTCACCACCCCCTACACGCGCGTGCTCGGCAACCGCTCCATGCCCGGAGCGGAATGGTTCCCCGGCGCCTCCCTGAACTACGCCGAACACGCCCTGCGCACGGCCACCGACCCCGCGCGCGCGGACACCCCGGCCATCCTTCATGTGGACGAGACACACGAAACCCGCCCCGTGACCTGGGCCGAACTGCGCCGCCAGGTCGGCTCGCTCGCCGCCGAACTGCGCGCCATCGGCGTACGCCCGGGCGACCGCGTCAGCGGCTATCTGCCGAACATCCCCGAGGCCGTCGTCGCCCTCCTCGCGACCGCGGCCGTCGGCGGAGTCTGGACGTCCTGCGCCCCGGACTTCGGCGCCCGCAGCGTCCTCGACCGCTTCCAGCAGGTCGAACCCGTCGTCCTGTTCACCGTCGACGGCTACCGCTACGGAGGCAAGGAGCACGACCGCCGTGACACCGTCAGCGAACTCCGCGCCGAACTGCCCACTCTCCGCGCCGTCGTCCACATCCCGCTGCTCGGCACGGACGCCCCCGAAGGAGCCCTCGAGTGGTCGGAGCTCACCTCCGCCGACACCGAGCCCGTCTTCGAAGCCGTCCCCTTCGACCACCCGCTGTGGGTCCTGTACTCCTCAGGCACGACGGGACTCCCCAAGGCGATCGTCCAGTCCCAGGGCGGCATCCTGATCGAGCACCTCAAACAGCTCGGCCTGCACTGCGACCTCGGCCCCGGAGACCGCTTCTTCTGGTACACGTCCACCGGCTGGATGATGTGGAACTTCCTCGCCTCCGGCCTCCTCACGGGCACCACGATCGTCGTCTACGACGGCAGCCCCGGCTACCCCGACACCGGCGCCCAATGGGCCGTCGCCGAACGCACCGGAGCCACCCTCTTCGGCACCTCGGCCGCCTACGTCATGGCCTGCCGCAAGGCCGGCGTCCACCCCTCGCGCGACCACGACCTCTCCCGCGTCAAGTGCGTCGCCACGACCGGCTCGCCGCTCCCGCCCGACGGCTTCCGCTGGCTGCACGACGAGGTGCGCGAAGACCTCTGGATCGCCTCCGTCAGCGGCGGCACGGACGTCTGCTCCTGCTTCGCCGGAGCCGTCCCGACCCTGCCCGTCCACATCGGCGAACTCCAGGCCCCCTGCCTCGGCACGGACCTCCAGTCCTGGGACCCGCAGGGCAAGCCGCTCATCGACGAGGTCGGTGAACTCGTCGTCACCAACCCCATGCCCTCGATGCCGATCCGCTTCTGGAACGACCCCGACGGCAGCCGCTACCACGACAGCTACTTCGACACCTACCCCGGCGTCTGGCGGCACGGCGACTGGATCACCCTCACCTCCCGCGGCTCGGTCGTGATCCACGGCCGCTCGGACTCCACCCTGAACCGCCAGGGCGTCCGTATGGGTTCGGCCGACATCTACGAGGCCGTCGAACGCCTCCCCGAAATCCGCGAGTCCCTCGTCATCGGCCTCGAACAGCCCGACGGCGGCTACTGGATGCCCCTGTTCGTCCACCTCGCACCCGGCGCCGCACTCGACGACGACCTCCGCGCCCGCATCAAGCGGACCATCCGCGAGAACCTCTCCCCCCGCCACATCCCCGACGACATCATCGAAGCCCCCGGCGTCCCGCACACCCTCACCGGCAAGCGCATCGAGGTCCCCGTCAAACGCCTCCTCCAAGGCACACCCCTGGAAAAGGCCGTCAACCTCGGCTCGGTCGACAGCGTCGAACTCCTGCGTTTCTACGAGGACATCGCCCGCAACCGCCCCTGACCGAACCCGGTTCCCCGCCGTTGTCAGTGCCCGCGATTACCGTGAGTGAGCATTGACCTACAGCTCTCAGGGGGAACCATGGCGCACACCCAGAACACCCGGCACGCCGGCATGCGACGCGTCCTGCGCCGTGAAGTCGCGGGCATCATCGGCCTCCTCGCCGACGAACGCGACTTCACGGCGATGCGGAGTTACCGCACCTTCGCCTTCGACGACCACGACACGTACCTCCAGCAGGTCGAGAGCCTCCTCCAGGCCCTCGCCGCCCAGGGCGGACACACCACCGTCGCCCTGTTCGACCCCGAGGAGTACGCGGAGTTCTGCGCCGAGAGCGGCCTCGAACCGGACACCCCGACGAGCCGCACCCGGTTCACCGCCGAACTGGCCGCCATGGGCGCCACCGTCCCCTACGAAGGTCAGCCCCTGGCCGACCTCCTGCCCGACCTCGTCGACGAAGCCGTCCGGCAGGCCACCTGGGAGTACGCCTCGTCCGTCCTCGCCCGGATCGGAGTGTGCGGCGCCTGCGGCCGGGACATCGGAAGGGACGCCTTCGCCCGCGCCTCGCTCCTCCTGACGCGGGTCCTCGACACGGCAGGCATCGGCGCCCACCACCTCGTGTGCAGCGTCCCCACCGACGCCGAATCACTGCTGTCGGTGCTCCACGTCGACCGCTACACCGAGGACAGCACACGACTTGACGAGAAGGAGGCGCTCGAGTTCACCACGGTCCTGGCCCTCGGCCTCGCCACCGCGAGCCCGGGCGGCCTGGTCATGCGCACCACCGCTTCGGACAGGGACGACCGCGTCCAGGGCTGGCGCCTGCGCGACGAACGCCTGCTACCCCTCACCGCGGCGGAAGTCTTCGACGCCTACTGCACCGACGCCCAGTCCGGCGACCTCGTCGCACCCGAGTCCGGCGTCGACTACTGCGCGGCCCCCGACCTCGGAGACACCGGCCCCCAGGGCGGGCACACCCACTGAAACGCCCGTGGGGCGCTCCACCACGAAGGTGAAGCGCCCCACGACAACGAACCGGCCTCCGGCTACTCGCCGGACAGCACCGCCTGAGCGGCCTTGCGGGCCTCCTCGGCGGAGTCCGCGGCACGCGCGGCCGAGGCCGCACGCTCGCACTGCGCCAGCGTGTACTTGCCGAGCGTCGTCCGCACGTAAGGAATCGACGCCGCACCCATGGAAAGGGAGGTGACGCCCAGACCGGTCAGGACGCACGCGAGCAGCGGGTCGGACGCGGCCTCACCGCAGACACCGCAGCTCTTGCCCTCGGCCCTCGCCGCGTCCGCGGACAGCGCGACCAGGTCGAGCAGCGCGGGCTGCCACGGGTCCTGAAGCCGGGACACCGCACCGACCTGCCGGTCAGCGGCGAACGTGTACTGCGCGAGGTCATTGGTCCCCAGTGAAAGGAACTCGACCTCCTGAAGGATCGAACGCGCCCGCAGAGCGGCCGACGGAATCTCGACCATCGCACCGAACTTCGCCTCAAGACCTGCCTCGCGGCACGCGTCGGCGAAGGCCTTCGCGTCGGCACGGTCGGCGACCATCGGCGCCATGACCTCGAGGTAGACCGGCAGCCCCTCAACAGCCTTGGCCAGCGCGGTCAGCTGCGTACGCAGAACGTCGGGGTGCTCGAGAAGAGAACGCAGACCACGTACACCCAGAGCCGGGTTCGGCTCGTCGGCGGGCGTCAGGAAGTCCAGCGGCTTGTCCGCACCGGCGTCGAGGACGCGCACCACGACTCGGCCCTCGGGGAATGCCTCGAGAACCTTCCGGTACGCCTCGACCTGCTTCTCCTCGGAAGGAGCCCTGCTGCTGTCGTCCAGGAAGAGGAATTCGGTACGGAAGAGACCGACACCCTCGGCACCGGCCTCGACCGCGGCAGGCACGTCGGCCGGACCGCCGACGTTGGCCAGCAGCGGCACCTTGTGACCGTCGGACGTCGCACCCGGACCGGACGACGCGGCCAGCGCGGCCTTCCGCGCGGCGGAGGCGGCCTCCAGCTCGGCCCGCTTCTCCGGGCTCGGATCGACGAAGATGTCGCCCGTGCTGCCGTCGACAGCGACAACCGTGCCCTCGGCGAGCTCACCCGCGCCGGGCAGCGCGACCACGGCCGGCACTCCGAGCGCACGCGCCAGGATCGCGCTGTGACTGGTCGGCCCGCCCTCCTCGGTGACGAAGCCGAGCACGAGCGTCGGGTCGAGCAGCGCCGTGTCCGCGGGAGCCAGGTCCCGCGCGATCAGCACGTAGGGCTTGTCGCTGTCCGGGACACCGGGCATGGGCACCCCGAGCAGCCGCGCCACGATCCGGTTCCGCACGTCGTCCAGGTCGGCGACGCGACCCGCGAGGTACTCACCGGCACCGGCCAGCAACGCCCGATAAGACGCGAAGGCGTCGTACACCGCACGCTCCGCCGTACTGCCAACCGCGATACGGCGGTCGACATCGGCCATGAGCTCCGGGTCCTGCGCCATCATGGCCTGGGCCTCCAGCACGTGCTGTGCCTCGCCACCGGCCAGATTGCCGCGTGCAACCAGATCGGCCGCCACAGCTTCCACGGCCTGACGGGCGCGCCCCTGCTCGCGCTCCGCGTCCTCCGTCGGAATCTGCTTGGCCGGCGGCTCGAGAACCGCCGTCCCCATGTGCCGAACCTCGCCGATCGCCACACCATGGCTCACGCCGACGCCTCGCAGCGTTGTCTCCATCTCACCGTCTCCGATAGTGCGGCGGGCCCAGCCGCCGCGGTGGTTGACCTGCATGCCGCCAGCGACGGCCCGCGTCACTTCCAGCTGAACAGCGCGTCGCCGGACTTGACGTCGCCGTCCTCGATCACATCGGAGAGGGACTCGGCGGTGGCCTCGAGGGCAACGATCGGGCAGATCGGGGACTTGCCGGCGGCTTCGACGGCGGCCGGGTCCCAGCGCACCATCTCCTGACCACGCTGCACGGTGTCGCCCTTGTTGACGAGCAGCTCGAAGCCCTCGCCGTTGAGCTGCACGGTGTCGATGCCCAGGTGCGTCAGGACGCCGTGGCCCTGCCCGTCCACTACTACATAGGCGTGGGGGTGAAGAGAGACGACGATGCCGTCGATGGGCGCGACAGCCGCCGAGGGCTCGCGCACCGGGTCGATGGCGGTGCCGGGACCGACCATCGCACCGGAAAAGACCGGGTCAGGAACGGCGGTGAGTCCAATGGCGCGTCCGGCGAGCGGGGACGTCACACTGGTCATGGCAAGCCTCCCAGGGGTGGAGATTGATGGTCACCGTCACTGCCTGTCCTGGACGGCGTACCGTTTCAGAAGCGTAAGTCATAAAAAGTCCCGGTTCCGCATGATAGGTACCGGTTGGCTGACGTAGAGGGTGCACGCAAACGATTTGCGCCTGCCCTTCACCCCCATGTACTGTCGTACCCCTGCTTGAGGCCGAACGGCACCTTCGAGTGCCTGGTGGCTCAGCGGCAACTATCACGACAGATCCTAGCTTTGATCGACTTCCGCATGCCCGCAGAAGCCCACGGTCGGAGCAGCGGAAAATGACTGATAGTGTTTGGACCGCCGGAAAGGGAAACGCGAAAAGCTGAAAGGCCGGAGCGGAAACCTGAAAGGCACCGAGGAAATCGGACACGAAAGAGTCTGATAGAGTCGGAAACGCAAGACCGAAGGGAAACTGCCCG
>NZ_JBSGTG010000024.1:0-130767 GCF_053607285.1 Streptomyces sp. NPDC055140
TACGACGTGCAGATGTCCGAGCAGCTCGACGAAGCGATCGAACAGAACGGAAAAGGCGACCTGGCCGCACTGCTCGCCGGCGGCGACACCTGGACGGTCGTCGGCTAGTCGTCCCCGTACCCGGAACAGGCCCGCGTCCCCTTACGGGGCGCGGGTCTCGTCGTATGCGCTGCGGGCCTGTGTCACCGCTTCCATGCGGCGTTCCGTCCAGATCGCCAGCGTGCGGACCTGTTCCGCCGCCTCGCGGCCGAGGCCGGTGAGCGAGTAGTCCACGCGCGGCGGGATGACCGGCTTCGCGTCGCGGTGCACCATGCCGTCGCGCTCCAGGGTCTGGAGCGTCTGCGTGAGCATCTTCTCGCTGACGTTCCGCTCGCTGACGCGGCCGATCTCGCGACGCAGCTCGCTGAAGCGGTACGAGCGTTCCTCCAGGGCGATCAGGACGAGGACGCCCCAGCGGCTGGTGACGTGTTCGAGCACGAGGCGGTACGGGCACATGTCCTCGCCGCCGGAACTCCCCTTGCTTACTGCCATGCCAGTACCTTACTTCAAAGTGGGTACTTTCCACTGGTTAGCGCTACCCGTAGGCTCGGTGCCAGATAAGCCCCTAAGGCCAGATAACCCCCTAAGAGGAGATTCCAGACATGAGCATCGTCGTCACCGGAGCCACCGGACACCTCGGCCGTCTCGTCATCGACGGCCTCCTCGCCGCCGGCGTCCCGGCGGAGCGCATCGCCGCCGTCGTCCGCGACAAGGAGAAGGGCGCCGGCCTCGCCGCCCGGGGCGTCGAGCTGCGGATCGCCGACTACAACGCGCCCGAGACGCTGACCGGCGCCTTCGCCGCCGGGGACCGGGTCCTGCTGATCTCCGGCAGCGAGGTCGGGCAGCGCGTGCCGCAGCACCGGGCCGTGATCGACGCCGCGAAGGGCGCGGGCGTCGCCCTGCTCGCGTACACGAGCATCCTCGGCGGGCCCGACGCCGACTTCGAGCTTGCGGCCGAGCACAAGGTGACCGAGCAGGCGATCCTCGACTCCGGTCTGCCGTACACGTTCCTGCGCAACGGCTGGTACCACGAGAACTACACCGAGCGCCTGGCCCCGGTCCTGGAGCACGGTGCCGTCGTCGCCTCCGCGGGCGAGGGTCGGATCGCCTCCGCCTCTCGCGCCGACTACGCCGCCGCCGCGGTCGCCGTCCTGACCGGCGAGGGCCACGAGCACAAGGCGTACGAGCTGAGCGGCGACGTCGCCTGGTCCCTCGCCGAGTACGCCGCCGAGCTGTCGAAGCAGACGGGCAAGGCGATCGCGTACAACGCCGTCACGCCCGAGCAGAACAGGGAGATCCTGCTCGGCGCGGGTCTGCCCGCGCCGTTCGCCGACATCCTCGTGGGCGTCGACACCGCCATCGAGCAGGGCCTGCTCGCTGCCACCGGCGGCGACCTGTCCCGGCTGACCGGCCGCCCCACCACCCCGCTCGCGGACGCGATCAAGGCCGCCCTCGCCTAGGAACGGGCGATTTCCCACCTGCACGGATGTCCCGTCATGACCGTATAGAGATACGGACATGACAGCCGGTGCCCCGCGGCGCTACCTTCATGGGTGGCCGCCACGGGGCGTCCGCGCGTGTGGAGGAGGGGCCGTGGAGGCTGGGCAGTCGAGAAGCGAACAGCGCACAGGACTGTTGAACGGCATCGCGGCCTACGGAATGTGGGGCCTGGTGCCCCTGTTCTGGCCCCTGCTCAAGCCCGCCGGCGCCGGCGAGATCCTCGCCCACCGCATGGTGTGGTCGCTGGCCGTGGTCGGCGTCGCCCTGCTCTTCGTACGCCGCTGGGCCTGGGCCGGTGAGCTGCTGCGCAACCCGCGCAAGCTGGCGCTCGTCACCGTCGCCGCGGCCGTCATCACGGTCAACTGGGGCGTCTACATCTGGGCCGTGAACGCGGGCCATGTCGTCGAGGCCTCGCTCGGCTACTTCATCAATCCGCTGGTCACCATCGCCATGGGCGTCCTGCTCCTGGGCGAGCGGCTGCGGCCCGC
The DNA here is from genome assembly GCF_053607285.1 of Streptomyces sp. NPDC055140. NCBI lineage: Bacteria > Bacillati > Actinomycetota > Actinomycetes > Kitasatosporales > Streptomycetaceae > Streptomyces > Streptomyces sp. NPDC055140. The sequence continues at coordinate 2,028 of NZ_JBSGTG010000024.1, forward strand.
TCAGTGGGCGGCGGTCGGCGTCGGCCTCGCCGCGGTCCTCGTCCTCGCCTTCGGATACGGGCAGCCGCCCTGGATCTCTCTCTGCCTCGCCTTCTCCTTCGCCACGTACGGCCTGGTGAAGAAGAAGGTCAACCTCGGCGGCCTGGAGTCGCTCGCCGCCGAGACCGCGATCCAGTTCGTGCCCGCGCTCGCCTATCTGCTGTGGATCGGCGCGCAGGGCGAGTCCACCTTCGGCGACGGCGCGGGCCACGCCACGCTGCTCGCGGCGACGGGCCTGGTCACCGCGATTCCCCTGGTCTGCTTCGGCGCCGCCGCGATCCGCGTACCGCTGTCGACGCTGGGGCTGCTCCAGTACCTGGCGCCGGTCTTCCAGTTCCTGCTCGGCATCCTGTACTTCCACGAGGCGATGCCCGCCGAACGCTGGGCGGGCTTCGCTCTCGTGTGGGTGGCGCTCACGCTCCTGACGTGGGACGCGCTGCGGACGGCCCGGCGGGGGCGGATCGCGCTTGCCGAGCAGGAGGCGCGGGTGACGGCTCCGGAGACGGTGCCGGAGTCGACGACGAATCCCCGGACACAGACCCAGCAGCAGACCCAGCCACAGTCGGGTCCGCAGACGGATCCGCGGCGCGAGCCGGCCGCCTGATCCCGCGCGCCGACACGAGCGCGCCCAGCGTCACCATCACCACCGGCACCACGAGGGCCGCGCGGAAGGCGGAGAGCGTGTCCGCCGCGCCGGCCCCCTTCGAGGCGAGCCCGTACACCGCGGTCACCGCCGAGATGCCCAGCGCCGAACCGAACTGCGTCGAGGTGTGGAGCAGCCCGCCCGCGAGCCCCTGCTCCTCCGCCGCGACCCCGTCCGTCGCCGCGATGGTCAGCGGACCGTAGGCGAGCGCGAAGGCGGTCCCGGCGATGATCAGGGTCGGGAACATGGCGGCGTACGTCCAGTCCATGCCCACCGGCAGGAACAGCCCGTACGCGAGGATCGCGAGCAGGAAGCCGCCGAGGACGACGCGCGCGTTGCCGAAGCGTTCGACCAGGCGCGGGGTGAGCGTCGGCGCGAGGACCGCGTCGCAGCCCATCACGACGAGCGCGATCGCCGTCTGCAGGGACGACCAGCCCCGCAGCTCCTGGAGGTACAGGGTCAGCACGAACTGGAAACCGAAGAAGGCGCCGACGAACAGCAGCGCCCCCAGGTCGGCGCGGACCACCGTCCCCGTACGGAAGATGCCGAGCCGCACGAGGGGCGCCGCGCTGCGCCGCTCCACGGCCACGAAGACACCCGCGAGTACGAGCCCCAGGGCGACGGCGGCGGCCGTCAGCGGCCAGCCCGCGAGCCCGTGTTCGAGCCGCACGACGCCGTAGGCGACGAGGAGCATGGCGCCCGCGGCCGCGGCCGCTCCGGCCACGTCGAACCCGCCGCCCCGCCGCTCGGGCGCGGCCTGCACGGGGATCAGCCGCCCCGCGGCGGCCAGGATCGCCCCGGCGAGCAGCACGGGCGCGAAGAACACCCACCGCCAGCCGAGCTCGGTCAGCAGCCCGCCGATGACGAGCCCGAGCGAGAAGCCGCCCGCGGCCGTTCCCGCGAAGACGAGGAGCGCCTTGTTGCGCTGCGGCCCCTCGGCGTACGAGGTGGTGATGAGCGACAGCGCGGCCGGCGTCATGAACGCGGCGGAGACGCCGGTGACGAAGCGCGCGACGATGAGCATCCACCCCTCGGTCGCGAAGCCGCCGAGCCCGGAGAAGGCCAGGAAGACGGCCAGCCAGAACAGGAACATCCGGCGCCGCCCGAGCAGATCGGCCGCCCGGCCTCCGAGCAGCGTGAATCCGGCGTAGCCGAGGACGTACGCGCTCATGACCCACGCGGCCGTGTCGGTGCCGAGGCCCAGGTCGGACCGGATCGAGGGGATCGCGACGGCGAGCATGGCGACGTCGATGCCCTCCAGAAAGATCGTTCCGCAGAGGACCAGCAGCAGTGCCCAGGCGCGAGTGCCCATGACGGATCGGCTCCTCAAGTCGCTTGAAGGGAAGGGTGGTTACGCGACAGAGGGTCGGTTCCCTCTTGTAACCACCACGATCCTGCGGCAGCATCGACGGGCATGGAAGAAGGCACTTCGAAGTCACCGAGTAACTGCGCGAGCACCGTCTCCGGCGCCGACCACGGCGACCCGGACCCCTTCCAGTGGGACACCCGCGAGGGCTGTGAGGTGCGCCAGATCCTCGACCGGGTCGCCGACAAGTGGTCCCTGCTCGTCATCGCGCTCCTCGAACACCGACGGCTGCGCTTCACCCAGCTGCGCCGCGAGATCGACGGGATCAGCCAGCGGATGCTGACGGTCACGCTGCGGCAGCTGGAGCGGGACGGCCTGGTGAAGCGGACGGTGCACCCGGTGGTGCCGCCCCGGGTCGAGTACGAGCTGACGGCACTCGGCGGCACGCTGCACGAGACGATCCGGTCCCTGGTGACCTGGACCGAGCGCCACCAGGGCGAGATCGCCGTGGCCCGCGCCGCGTACGACACCCGGGCGGTGGAGGAGGCGGCCGCAGCGGCCGGAGCGGCGGTCGGCCCGAGCGCTCCGTGACCCCCCGGGCCCGAGGCGAATCCTCTGGACGGAATTACTTGCGTGTGCATAAACTGCACGTGCAGGTAATCGGCGCGACCAACCGACCCCGGAGTGCCCCATGTCCCGCACGTTCCTCTTCCTGCTCGGCAGCAGCCGCGGCGAAGGCAACACCGAGATCCTGGCCCGCAAGGCCGCCGAGCAGCTCTCCCCCGAGGTCGGGCAGCGCTGGATCGACCTCACCGCGCACCCCCTCCCCGACTTCGAGGACCTGCGCCACGACAGCGACCACACCCGGCCCACCGGCGACAACACGGCGCTGCTCCTGGATGCGACCCTCGAAGCCACCGACATCGTCATCGCGTCGCCGCTGTACTGGTACTCCCTCTCGGCCCCCACCAAGCGCTACCTCGACTACTGGTCGGGCTGGCTGCGTACCCCCGGCATCGACTTCAAGGCGAGCCTCGAAGGGCGCACCCTGTGGGGCGTGACGGCGCTTGCCCACGAGGAGCAGGTCGTCGCGGACCCGCTGGTCGGCACGCTGCGCAACTCGGCCGCGTACATGGGCATGCGCTTCGGCGGCGTCCTGCTCGGCAACGGCAGCAGGCCCGGCGACGTGCTCAAGGACGAGGAGGCGCTGCTGCGCGCCAAGGCGTTCTTCGCGCCCGAACGGCAGCCGGAGATCGCCCGCTTCCCGTACGAGGTGCAGTAGCGCGGCAGTTGGTTACGCCATGATGTCCTTCGCCGTGAAGCGCGCCCACGCCGCCGAGCCGAACACGGCCGCGTACAGGCCCTGGAGGCCCAGGTTCTTGAGCAGGTCGTCCCAGTAGACCGGCTCGCGCATCAGGTCGGCGAAGGACAGCCAGTGGTGCGAGAACAGGTACGGCTGGATCGCGTGCAGCTGGGGGATCTGGTCGAGGATCTGGACGGTGATGAGCAGGCCCACCGTCGTCGCCATCGCCGCGATCCCGCTGTTGGTGAGGGTCGAGACGAACAGTCCGAGCGCGGCGATCCCGACGAGTGACGCGGCCACGACGAGGGCGATCAGCAGGGCCCGTACGAGTCCCTCGCCGAAACCGATCCGGGTGCCGGAGATCGTGACGAGGTCGCCGAGCGGGAAGAGCAGGGCGCCCGTGGCGAGCGCCGTCACCGCCACGACCAACGTCGCGACCAGGCAGAACGTCATCGTCGTCGCGTACTTGGTGAGCAGCAGACGGGTGCGGCCCGCGGGGGCGACGAGCAGATAGCGCAGCGTCCCCGCGTTCGCCTCGCCGGCGATCGCGTCCCCCGCGATCACCCCGACGGCCATCGGCAGGAAGAACGGGAGCGTCGCGGCGAGCGACGTGAAGACCAGGAACAGGCCGTTGTTGGTGATCTGCGCGATGAACGCGGGTCCTCCCCCGCCGCCCGCGGCCGGTGAACCCCCGCTCGTCTCGATCTTCACGGCGATCCCGACGAGGATGGGCACCCCGGCCAGGACGGCGAGCAGGGCGATCGTGCGCCAGCGGCGGAACGTGGTGACCAGCTCGCTGCGGAACAGGCCGAGCGTCCAGATCCTCTTCCGCACGGGCGACGCGTCCGTCACGACGGTGGCGGTGGTGCCGGCGGCCGTGGCCTCAGCCTGCGACATCGAATCCCTCTCCCGTCAGGGCCACGAACGCGTCCTCCAGCGAGGCCCGTTCGAGTCCGAAGCCGCGGACACGGACGCCCGCGGTGACCAGCGCGGCGTTCAGCTCGGCGAGGTCGGCGCCCGGACCGGGCGGCTCCCCCGTCACCTGGTCGTCCGTCACGGTCAGGTCCGCGATGCCCCGCTCCTTCAGGACGCGCGCCGCGTCGCCCGGGTCGGGGGTCGTGACCACGAGACGGCCTCGGGCGCCCGCCGCGAGCTCGGCGACCGGACCCTGCGTGATGAGCCGGCCCCGCGCCATCACGGCCGCGTGCGTGCAGACCTGCTCGATCTCGTCGAGGAGGTGCGAGGAGAGGAAGACCGTCGTGCCGTCCGACGCCAGCTCCCGCACCAGGGAACGGATTTCGCGCATGCCCTGTGGGTCGAGGCCGTTCGTCGGCTCGTCGAGCACGAGGAGTCTGCGGGGCTGGAGCAGCGCGGCCGCGAGCCCGAGGCGCTGCTTCATGCCGAGCGAGTACGCCTTCGCCTTCTTGCCCGCGGCGGCCGTCAGGCCCACCCGGTCGAGCGCGGTGGCGACGCGGGCGCGGCGGGTGCGGGGGTCGGCGGCCGGATCCGCGGAGTCGTACCGGATGAGGTTGTCGCGGCCGGACAGGAACCCGTACAGGGCGGGGCCCTCGATGAGCGCGCCGACGTGCGGGAGGACCGTACGCGTGGCGCGGGGCATGGGGAGACCGAGGACGCTGGCCGCGCCGGACGTCGGCTCGATCAGGCCCATCAGCATGCGGATGGTGGTGGTCTTGCCCGAGCCGTTCGGCCCGAGGAAGCCGAAGACGCTGCCGGCCGGGACGGTGAGGTCGAGGCCGTCGACCGCCAACTGGTCGCCGCCGTAGCGCTTGGTGAGGGCCCGCGTCTCGATCACGGACTCCTCGGCAGTGCTCGCCGCCATCTCGCTCCCGTCGTGCCCGTCGGTCCTGGTGGAGTGCGGGAGTGGAGGCACCGGGACCGGCGCCTCCACTCCTGCCTGCCAACTCTCGTGCCGCGTACGGCTACTGCGCCGCGTTCGCCGCCTTCACGAGCGCGTCCTTGGTGACCGCGCCCGCGTAGACCTTGCCGTCGTCCGTGACGAGCGCGTTGACCAGGCGCGTCGAGAAGACCGTGCCCGAGCCGAACTTGCCCGTCACATGGTCGCCGAGCGCGTCCATGAACTTCTGTGCCTCCGGCGGGACGTCGCCCGAGGACGAGCCGCCCGTCGGCAGGCCCTGCCCGCCGGGCAACTTCAGCTCGGCGATGGACGTCCAGCCCTCACCGATGACCTTCAGGTCGTTCATGCCGCCGCCCTGAGCGTCCCTCAGCTCCTTGGGCATGCCCTTCGGCATGTCCTTCGGCATGTCCTTCGGCGCGTGGGACTTGTCCCGCGCCTTGAGGTCGTCGCCCTCGGTGACCTTGGTGCCCTTCGGCGGGGTGAAGTCGAACGTCGAAGCGGCCGGCTTGGAGAAGTCCACCTTGGTGAAGCCCGCGTCCACGACCGCCTTGCCGCCGCCCGCGGGCGTCAGCGTGAACTTCAGCGGCACACCGGTCTTCGCGTCCACCGAGATGGTGATCCCGCCGACCGTCGAACCGGCCTGCTTCGGCTTGACGAGCAGCTTGTACGCGTCACGCCCCGCGACCTGCGAGGTGCCCTCCACGGAGATGGACGTCGTCTTGCCGGACGCCTTCAGGACCTCGTCCGCGAGCTCCTTCGGCGTGGCCGGGACACCCTTCGGCGTCTCCCCCTTGCGGTGCTGCGCGGCCCGGTCACCTGCGGCAGCGGCGCCCTTGGCGTGGTACGCCTCGTTCGACGCGCTGTCGTAGGCCCAGACCTCGTCGCCGTTGTGGATCACGCTGTACTCGGCTGCGCTGTCCAGGACGGACAGCTTGTGCCGGTCGGGGCCGTCCGCCGCGATACGCAGCGTGTGCGTGCCGGTGGCCAGCTCCATCAGCTTGGACTGCGGGTCGGCGGAGGAGCCCGCCTTGCCGTCCGAGGAGCCGCCGGCGCCCGGGGTGAAGCCGCCCGCCATACCGCCCAGGGACGGGAGTCCGAGATCCGTGGAGATCTTCACCGTGCCGGACATCTGCTGCACGTCCGACTTGGCGATCTTCTCGATGAGCTGCTGTGCACTGATCTTCGGCAGATCGGGATTGCCGGAGTCGGCCAGCGCGGGGACGAGCCCGATCGTCGCCGCGGCCACCCCCACCACCGCGACCGGGACCACATAGCGGGTCGCCTTGCGACGACCGGCGCTTTCGGATTCGTACGGTGCCATGTTGTTGCCCTACCTCCGTGTTGGGCGGCGGCCTACCGTCCTTGCTCGTCTGTCCACCCCAAGCCGCCATTCTCACCCGAACTGGTCGGGAGTGGTGCTATCAATCTGACCAAATCGGCCGCACGGAAGCGTCAGACCCCAGGATCAACTCCGCGTACTCCCGCGGTATGACACGGAAGGGCGGCGCCTCCCCCATCCCGTAGGGGAGACGCCGCCGGTCCCTCGTATCGATCAGCGCCGAACGAACACGTGGTCGGCCCGGTAGGGCACGCCGACGACCGTGCCGGGGTCGCAGCTGCCAGCCGGGATCTGCCTCGCACCACCACTCCATCGCCGAAGGAGGCGTACGGGCGGGGCGTGGACGGCACATGGTTCGCGGCGACACCCACCGGCGCCAAGGCACAGGGCAGCTCGGGGTCGAGCAGCAACGGCTACTGACCGGGCCGGCCCGCGCGTGGCGGCCCGGTGAGGCGGGAGGGCGTCAGCCCGCCCGGTGCACCACCGCGTCGCACAGCTCCAGGAGGGACGCCTTCGCGTCGCACTCGGGCAGCGGCGCGAGGGTCTCCCGCGCCTCCTCCGCGTACCGCACGGTGTCCCTGCGGGCCTGCTCCAGGGACGGGTGGACGCGCAGTCGCTCGAGCGCCTCGGCGTGGCGCTCGTCGTCCGTCAGGTCCGAGTCGAGGAGCTCGCACAGGGCTCGGTCCTCGGGCAGGCCGAGCTGCTCGGCGCGCTCGCGCAGGCGAAGCACCGGCAGCGTGGGGATGCCCTCACGCAGGTCGGTGCCGGGGGTCTTGCCGGACTCGTGCGAGTCGGAGGCGATGTCCAGGACGTCGTCGGCGAGCTGGAAGGCGACGCCGAGCCGCTCGCCGTACTGCGCGAGGACGTCCACGATGCGCTCGTCGGCGCCCGCCATCATCGCGCCGAACCGCACGGCCACGGCGATCAGCGAGCCGGTCTTGCCACCGAGGACGTCGAGGTAGTGGTCGACCGGGTCGCGGCCGTCGCGCGGTCCGGCCGTCTCCAGGATCTGCCCGGTGACGAGACGCTCGAAGGCCTCCGCCTGGATGCGGACGGCCTCGGGCCCGAGGTCGGCCAGCATGTGGGAGGCGCGCGAGAAGAGGAAGTCGCCGGTCAGGACCGCGACGGAGTTGCCCCAGCGGGTGTTGGCGCTGTCGACACCGCGGCGCACGTCGGCCTCGTCCATCACGTCGTCGTGGTAGAGCGTCGCGAGATGCGTCAGCTCGACGACGACGGCGGCGGGCACGACACCCGGCGCGTACGGGTCGCCGAACTGCGCAGCGAGCATCGCGAGGAGGGGCCTGAAGCGCTTGCCGCCCGCGCGCACGAGATGCTGCGCGGCCTCCGTGATGAAGGGGACCTCGCTCTTCGTTGCCTCGAGCAGACCCTCCTCGACAGCCGCCAACCCGGCCTGGACATCGGCTTCGAGAGCCTGGTCCCGCACGCTAAGACCGAAAGTCCCGACGACGGTCACGAGAGGTTCTCCTGTCTGCTGACGATCACATGGCGAACTCGGTCGATCATTTGGTCGATGACACGGTTTGTCGATGTGTCGCTGCCATCACTCAAGTCAGCGTATCCGGTCGCGTTTCGATCACAGTGGGGGCCTGCCCGCACAGACCAGGCCGAGCGACCCACGAACACCCCCGGTATGTTCTTGATCAGCTCATACGACCGAGTAGACCGGGAGTCTCCCCTTTGTCCCGCATCACGGCCGCGACCGAGCCGAACGAACCGGAGAGCGAGCAGCCGCCGCCGGGCGACGACCACGCGTTCTTCGGCCAGCCGCGCGGCCTGCTCACGCTGTCGGGCCTCGAGGTCTGGGAGCGTTTCTCGTTCCTCGGCATGCAGGCCATCCTCGTCCTCTACTTCGCGGACACGGTCGCACACGGTGGCCTGGGCATGTCCGCAGGGACGGCGGCGTCCGTATCGGCAGCGTACGGAACGCTCGTCTATCTCGTCTCGGTGGGGGGCGGCTGGCTCGCCGACCGGATCCTCGGCTCGTACCGCGCGGTCCTGTACGGCGGCATCCTGATCGCCTGCGGCCACTACGCCATGGCGGTGCCGACGGCGGCCATGACCTGGGTCGGTCTCGGCCTGATCAGCGCGGGAACCGGCCTGGTCAAACCCAATGTCGCCACCATGGTCGGCAAGCTCTACCGCACGGACGACGAGCGCCGCGACGCCGGCTTCGCGCTGTACTACATGGGCATCAACATCGGCGCCTTCGCGGGCCCGTTGATCACCGGCTGGCTCGGCGACCACAAGGGCTGGCACTGGGGCTTCTCGGCCGCCGCGATCGGCATGACGTTCGGTCTCATCCAGTACGTCGCCGGGCGGCGTCACCTGGCCGGACGCAAACACGCCGCCGAGTACGCCCTGCCGCCCGAGGGGATGCGGCGCGCGGTCCGGCTGATGATCGCGGGCGCGATCGCCGTCGCCGTACTCGCCGTGGTCCTCGTGGGCCGGCCGGCTGACGATGGACCGCTTCGTGGACGTCCTCACGGTCATCTCGGTGATCGCGCCGGTCGTGTACTTCGCGGTGATGTTCCGCAGCCCCCGCGTGACCTCCGAGGAGCGCGGCAGGCTCAAGCCGTACGTCGTGCTCTTCCTGGCCTCCGTGGTCTTCAACTTCATCCTGTTCCAGGCGTACTCGACGATGATCCTGCTGGCCTCGACGAACGCCAGGACCGAGATCCTCGGCTTCCACTTCCCCGCCGGCTGGTACGCGTCCGCGCTCGGCGCCTTCGAGGTCGCGCTCGCCCCCGTGGTGGCCGGTCTGTGGGCCCGGATGGGGCCGCGTCAGCCGCACGCCTCCAACAAGATCGCGTTCGGTGTGATCCTGGGCGGTCTGTCGTTCCTGCTCATGGTCATCCCCACCTCGGGGCACAGCGGGGACACGTACAAGATCACCGCCTGGTGGATCGTCGGCTCGTATCTCCTGCTCGGTCTCGGCGACATCCTCCTGGAGACCTCCGGCATGTCGGCGACGACGAAGCTCGCGCCGAAGGCATTCTCCAGCCAGACCATGTCGCTCTGGTTCCTGTCGCTCGCCCTCGCCAACGGCATCCAGGCACAGACCGTGAAGCTCTACGGCGAGGTCTCCAATCCCGTGTACTTCGGCGTCAACGGCGCCATCGCCGTCGCCATCGGCCTGGTCGTGGTCGCGCTCGCGCCGTGGCTGCGCAGGACCATGCACCCCGTTCACTGAGGTAACTCCCATGTCAGAAACACCGGCCATCACCATCCGCACCTCCTTCCCCTACGAGACGACCCGCGAGGACGTTCGCGTACCCCTGCCGGACGGCACCACACTGTTCGCCCGCATCTGGCGTCCGGTGACCGACGAGCCGGTGCCCGCGATCCTCGAATACCTCCCGTACCGCCTCAGCGACTGGACGGCGCCGCGCGACTGGCAGCGCCACCCCTGGTACGCGGGCCACGGCTACGCCTCCGTACGCGTCGACGTGCGCGGGCACGGCAACTCGGACGGCCTGCCCGGCGACGAGTACGACACGACGGAGCTCGCGGACGGGGTCGCCGTCGTCAACTGGCTGGCCGCACAGCCCTGGTGCAGCGGCAGGGTCGGCATGTTCGGCATCTCCTGGGGCGGCTTCAACTCCCTCCAGATCGCGGCCCTCGCGCCCGAGCCGCTCAAGGCGGTCGTCACGGTCTGCTCGACGGACGACCGCTATGACAACGACGTGCACTACATGGGAGGTTCCGTCCTCGCGGTGGACATGCACGCGTGGGCGGCGACCATGCTCGCCTTCGTGTCGCGGCCGCCCGACCCCCAGTTCGTCGGCGAGGGCTGGCGCGACATGTGGCTGAAGCGCCTCGAAGCGGTCGACCCGTTCATCCACACCTGGCTCGGCCACCAGACGCGCGACGCCTACTGGCAGCACGGCAGCGTCTGCGAGGACTACACCGCCGTACGCGCGGCCGTCCTCGCGGTGGGCGGCTGGCACGACCCGTACCGCGACACCGTCCTGCGCCTGGTCGAGAACCTGCCCGACCAGCAGGTACGCGGGATCATCGGCCCCTGGTCGCACCAGTACCCGGACCGCGGCCTGCCGCCGGGCCCCGCGATCGGCTTCCTCCAGGAGACCCTCCGCTGGTGGGACCACCACCTCAAGGGCGTGGACAACGGCGTCATGGCGGAGCCCAAACTCCGCTCCTGGATCAGCGACTCGCACCCGCCCGCCACCGTCTACCCGACGCTGCCGGGCCACTGGGTCGGCGATCCGTCCTGGCCGTCCCCGAACGTCGCGCCCCTCGCGTACGCCCTTCAGGGCCCGCCCGTGATCGTGAAGTCGCCCCAGCAGACGGGCCTGGACGCGGGCCGCTTCTTCCCCTTCGGCAACGACGCGGACCTGCCGCCGGACCAGCGGGACGAGGACGCGAAGTCGGCGTGCTTCGAGTTCGAGGTGCCATCGGAGCTGCAGGTCCTCGGCCGGCCACGGGTGACGCTGCGGATCACCAGCGAGGTACCGCGCGGGCAGGTCGCCGTCCGGGTGTGCGACGTGGCGCCCGACGGCTCGTCCACGCTGGTCACACGAGGCGTCCTGAACCTGTCCTCGCGCGAGGGCCGCGACAAGGCCGTCGCCTGGCCCCCCGGCACCACGGACGAGTTCTCCTTCGAGCTGAACGGCATCGGCCACACCTTCCCGGCCGGGCACCACATCCGCCTCGCGGTGTCGTCCGCGTACTGGCCGTGGATCTGGCCGCAACCCGGATCCGAGGCCGGCTTCACCCTCGACCCGGCGGGCAGCGCCCTCGAACTGCCGGTCAGGATGGTCGACGCCGAGAACGGCGCCGACATCGGCTTCGAACAGCCCGAACAGTCCGAGCCGATGGGCGTCGTCCACCCGGCCACCCTGGACGAACAGCGCCCCGAGCGCCTCTGCGTCCGCGACGTCGCCAAGGGCGAATGGCGCCTCGAGGTCGACCCGCGCTACGGCGGCACCCGCGTCTACCCCGACGGCCTCGAATTCACCGAGGACGCCGTGGAGACGTACGTCATCCAGGAGTCGGACCCGCTGAGCGCACGCACCCGCTCCGACTGGTCGATCCGTCTGCACCGGCCCGAGCTGGCGTGGGACGTGACGATCAAGACCCGCTCCGAAATCGCCTGCGACGCGACGGACTTCATCACCAGCAACGAGGTGGTGTGCCGGGACGGCGGCGAGGTGGTCTTCCACCGGACGTGGGAGCAGCGGATTCCGCGTACGGCGGGGTGAGGCAGCGGGGCAGTGCCGGCGGGGCGCGTGGCTAGCGTCGTGCGAAGTGGCGTTCGAGGATCACGGCGACGCCGTCCTCCTCGTTCGACAGGGTCACCTCATCGGCCGCCGCCCTGAGTTCTGCGTGGGCGTTGGCCATCGCGACGCCGTGGCCGGCCCACGCGAACATCGGCAGGTCGTTCGGCATGTCGCCGAAGGCCATCGTGCGCTCCGGTGTCAGACCGAGCCGCTCGGCGGCCAGCGCGAGCCCCGTCGCCTTGGTGACGCCGCACGGCTGGAGCTCCACGGTGCCGGGGCCCGACATGGTGACCGTCGCCAGGTCGCCGACGACCGCCCGCGCCGCCGTCGCCAACTCGTCGTCCGTCAGCCGGGGATGACGGAGCAGCACCTTGTTGATGGGCTCGGCCCACAGCTCCTCGCGGCGCTCGATGCGCACGGCGGGGAGCGTGGGATGCGACATCACATAGCCGGGCTCGATGAGCGTCAGGCCGTCCGTACCGTCCTGATCGACCGCCGCGTCGACCTGGCCGACCTCGGCCTCGATCTTGCCGAGGGCCTGTTCGGCGAGGTCACGGTCGAGGGTCAGGGACCACACGATGCGGTCCGTCGCCGCGTCGTACAGCTGGGCGCCCTGGGCGCAGACCGCGAGCCCGGTGCCCCCGAGCTCGTCGAGCAGCGGCCGCACGCGCGGCGCGGGCCGTCCCGTCACCACGAGGTGGCGGGCCCCCGCGGCGGCCGCGGCCGCGAGGGCACCACGCGTCCGGTCGGAGACCGTGTCGTCGCCGCGCAGCAGCGTCCCGTCCAGGTCTGTGGCGATGAGTTCGAACGGAGCGGAGCGAAACGGAGCGGGCATGATCGAGAGAATACGGACCGCTCCCCCAGGTCACTCCGCCCGGTCACCCCCTCCGTCGCCCCGTCCATTGCCCGGCTCGTTCACCCTTGCGCGGGGCGCCTCACGCGTGGGCCGCCGCGAGGTGCTTCGCCAGACGTGGCGAGGCGAACTCGGTGCCGCACACGAACCGCATCACCGGCCCGAACGACGACCCGCCCAGCATGCCCGTGAAGTAGAGCCCCGGCACCGAGGACACATAGCCGGCGCCCAGCCGGGGGGTTCCCCGGCTGGCGGCTATCCGGGTCCGCAGGCCGTCGCCGAGGAAGTCCATTGCGGCGAGGTCGACGCGGTAGCCCGTCGCGGCGATGACATGGTCCGCGGTCAATTCCTCGCGGCGCCCGCCGGGCGCCCGCACGATGAGGCTCGCGCCCCCGTCCGCCGCGGCGGACCCCACGATGCCCTCCACCTCGCGCACCCGCACCTTGTCCTCGAACCGCTCGCGCAGCCACCACGCCCCGAGCGGCCCGAGCACCCGCCGGACGAGGAAGTGCCGCGCCTGCGGCGGGAGATGGCGGTACGGGTGGGGGTAGTACGTCAGCGCGTACAGCGACCAGGCCCGGCCGAACGGTGTCTCGGGGCGCAGCTTCGGCTGGTCCCACGGCGGCGCGCCGAACCGCACGGAACCCTTTCCGCGCGCCACGATCCGTACGCTCGCCCCGGCCTCCGCGGCGAGCGCGGCGGTCTCCAGGGCGGACTGTCCGGCGCCGACCACGATGAGTTCCCTGCCGGAGAACCGGGACAGGTCGTGGTGCTGCGAGCTGTGGGAGACGGGACCTGTGGGCGCGGGCCCGTCGGGCGCCGCCGCGGCGAGCTCGTGCGGCAGGTGGTCAAGACCCGAAAGGCCGGTGGCGACGACGACCGCGCGGGCCGTGAACTGCTCCCCGGAGTCCAGCTTGACCTCGAAGTTCTCGTGTCCGCGCCGGTCGACCGACACGACCCTGACCCGCTCCAGGTCGGGCACGAGCTTCTGCTGGAACCAGTCCCCGTAGGCGACGAACGTCTCGACGGGGACGATGTCCTCGTCCGTCACCAGGCGCGGGATCCCGGCGGCTTCGCAGTAGTCGACGAGGTCGTGGCCCCGCTGCGGGGCGTCGATGTTCGAGGCGGACGGCACGGACTTCAGGATCATTCCCGCTGGCATGTGCGAGCGCCAGCTCACCATGGGGTCGCCGAAGACACGTACCGGAATGCCGCGCGCCCGCAGATGGGCGGCGGTCGACAGGCCGTACGGGCCCGCTCCGATGACAGCTACCGGATGAATCACGAAGTCCCCTCCCCAGGGAAGAACATTTGCTTCCTACTTCGCGGCGGCACTTGGCGCTCGTGCGCCCGCACGTCGTGTTGCTGGTGCGTTATTTGGTCTTTGCCTTGGTCTTGGTCTTGGTCTTGGCCTTGGTCTTCGTCGTGCCGCTGCCGCGGCGGTTGGTCCGCCACAGCTGATGGAGGTGACGGGCTCCCGGGCCCACGAACCGGGCGAGCATCGTGAACAGGGGCCGCAGGTCGTCGGTGGCGAGCCACGCGAGCTCCGTGCCCGTGGCGCGGGCCGGGGCGTGCGGGGTCGTGTAACCGCTGCGGCGGTAGGCGATGAGTGCGGGCAGGTCGATGTTCTCCACCACGTACCGGTGACCCGCGCGCTGTTCCCCCTCCGGGACGGCGCGGCCGGTCAGGTCGAGATGCATGGCACGGACGACGTCGATCCCGGACTCGCTCTCGAAGAGCCGGAACTGTGCGCCCATGCGCGGATTGAAGTCGAGGAGCTTGTACCGGCCGTCGCGCCGGTCGAAGCGCAGGTCGAGGTCGATGACGCCGGTGAAGCCGATCTGTTTGATGAAACGCGCGGCGAGGTCCGCGAGTTCCGGATTGTCGACGACGTACGCGTTCGCCGTCATGCCCGCGTGCGGCGGCCAGGAGCGCACCTTGACACCGGTGAAGAGGGCCAGCGGCGTCGAGTCCGCGTCGAAGTACGCGTGCACGATCCAGTCCTCGGCCTGCTCCCTCGGCAGATACTCCTGGAGGATCACGCCGGGCTGCTCGCCCCAGTCACGGGCGAGTTCGAGCAGGCCCTCGGGGGTCGCGATCTTCGTCGTCCCGTTCACCGCGGGCTGTTTGCGGCGCGTGAACGCCTCACGGTTCTTGGCGACCACCGGGAAGCGGGCCGACGCGGCGAACTCCTCGATGTCGGCGTACGACTCGGGGAACGCCGCCGCCGGCGACGCGACGCCGTGCTCCACACACAGTTCGTGCAGCCCCTGCTTGCTGGCAAGCCGGCGCGGCAGGTCCCGCTCGACGCGCGGGAACAGGAACTTCCCGCCGTCGGCCAACTCCTCCTGGTGCTCCGCGATGAGGACGGCCGCCTCTTCGTCGGTCGGGATCAGGACCGTAGGCCTGCCGATCCGGCGCGCGATGCGCAGCATGCCCTCGACCAGCCGCTCCGGCTCCTCGGCCCCGGTGGTCCGCCAGGGAAAGGCCCGGCGCAGATAGCGCGAGGACGCCGCGGGCGTGTAACGGTCCTCCGTGATCGCATACATGGGCACGCCGAGACGCCCCAGGCTGCGGATTGCTCCCACTCCGCCGTGGTGCAGTGGATAGTCGCCGAACTTGACGATCAGGCCCGGCACGTCCCGGTCGGCTGCGAACGGCACGCTGCTGGCGCTGCTGGCCACGGGTCCCCCCACGTGTCCTGTCCCCCTTCGGACCCGGACCCACCCCGTCCGCGTCCCCCGATAGGACGCTAAGCCGGAATTGACCACTCCAGCAAGGCTTATCCGGACATTGCGAACTCTTTAGACACTGCCCCAACGCGGCGCTCCCACGTAACGTGTGGCCCACCCATATGGAAAGCGAGGCAGGTACGCATGTCCGAGCAGACCCCGCTCACCCCCCTCGACCTCCCCGAAGGCGACCCCTTCGGACCGCACAACCTCCCGTACGGGGTGTTCTCCCTGCCGGGGGACGCCGTGGAAGCGCGCCGGGTCGGCGTGCGGCTCGGCTCGTACGTGCTGGACGCGGGCGCCGCGGCGGCAGCGCTCGGCTCGCCCTACGTCTCCCTGCTCGCCCGTCCCACCCTGAACCCGCTCATGGCGGCGGGCCGCACCGCCTGGTCGGACGTGCGCCGCGCGCTCACCGCCTGGGTCACGGTCCCGGCCCACCGCGAGACCGTACGGCCCCTGCTGCACCCGCTCACCGATGTCACCCTGCACCTCCCCTTCGAGGTCGCGGACTACGTCGACTTCTACGCCTCGGAGAACCACGCCCGGAACCTGGGCCGGATGTTCCGCCCGGACGAGGAGCCGCTGAAGCCCAACTGGAAGCATCTGCCTGTGGGTTACCACGGTCGCGCCGGGACGGTCGTGGTCTCGGGCACGGACGTGATCCGCCCCTCCGGCCAGCGCAAGCCCCCGGCCGACCCGGCCCCCGTCTTCGGCCCCTCCGTGCGGCTCGACATCGAGACGGAGCTCGGCTTCGTCGTCGGGACGCCGTCCACACAGGGCACACCGGTGCCGCTGTCCGCGTACCGCGACCACGTGTTCGGGCTCTGCCTCCTCAACGACTGGTCGGCGCGTGACATCCAGTCCTGGGAGACCGTGCCGCTCGGCCCGCACCTCGGCAAGTCGTTCGCCACGTCGGTCTCGGCCTGGATCACTCCGCTGGACGCGCTGGACGAGGCGCGCGTGACGCCCCCGGAGCGCACCTACCCGCTGCTGCCGTATCTGGACGACTCGGCGCCCTCCGCCGACGGCATCGCGGACGAGCCCGGCGGCTACGACCTGCACATCACCGTCACGCTCAACGGCCATGTCATCTCCGAGACCTCCTCCGCCTCCCTCTACTGGACGGCGGCGCAGATGCTGGCCCATATGACGGTGGCCGGCGCCTCCCTGCGTACGGGCGACCTGTACGGCTCCGGCACGATCAGCGGCGCCTCGGAGAACGCACGCGGCTCCCTCATCGAGATCACCTGGAACGGCCGCGACCCCATCGAACTCCCCGACGGCAAGCGGACGTTCCTCGAGGACGGCG
Organism: Streptomyces sp. NPDC055140; assembly: GCF_053607285.1. Lineage (NCBI taxonomy): Bacteria > Bacillati > Actinomycetota > Actinomycetes > Kitasatosporales > Streptomycetaceae > Streptomyces > Streptomyces sp. NPDC055140. The sequence goes on from NZ_JBSGTG010000024.1 coordinate 18,686, forward strand.
ACGTGGTCACGATGACGGCGTGGGCCCCGGGCCCGAACGACACCCGCGTGGGCCTCGGCGAGGTGACCGGACGGATCGTGGCGGGCGCCGCGGTGTGAGAGGCCTGGGGGTGGCGCGGTCAGCGACCTGAGGACGGCGCCGTCAGCGGCCTGAGGGCGGCGCCACCACCGTCACCAGTCGATGTCCTCGGGCTCCGGCTCGTCCTCGGGCCAGCCGGGGTCCGGCTCCGGCGCCTCCCCGGCGGCGGGGCCGGCCGGGGCCGGGGCGCCGCCGGAACCGGCGCCGTCCAGGCCGGCCAGGACCTCGAGGACACCCTCGCCCCACGTCGCCAGCTTCTTCTCCCCGACGCCGCCGATCGCGCCCAACTGACCGATGGACGCGGGGTGTTGGAGGGCGATCTCCTTGAGCGTCGCGTCATGGAAGATGACGTACGCCGGGACCCCGTTCTCCTTCGCCTGCGCGCCGCGCCACGCGCGCAGCGCCTCGAAGACGGGCAGCAACTGCTCCGGCAGGTCCGCCGCGGGCGACTTCGCCTTGCGGTCGCGCGAGGCCGAGCGGGACGTGGCGGGCCTGGGCGCCTCCTTGCGCAGCCGCACCTCCCGCTGACGCCCGAGGACGCTCCCGCTGTCCTCGGTGAGTACCAGCGTCCCGTACTCACCCTCGACCGCGATGAGCCCCTGCGCCAGCAACTGCCGTACCACGCCACGCCATTCGGCCTCGCTCAGGTCCTCGCCGATGCCGAAGACGGAGAGCTGGTCGTGGTCGAACTGGATGATCTTGGCCGTGCGCCGGCCCATCAGGATGTCGATGATCTGGCCCGCGCCGAACTTCTGCCTGCGCTCCCGGTCGAGGCGCACCACCGTGGAGAGGATCTTCTGCGCGGCGACGGTGCCGTCCCAGGTCTCCGGTGGCGAGAGGCACGTGTCGCAGTTGCCGCAGGCGGCCGTCTGCGGCTCCTGCCCGAAGTACATGAGCAGCTGGGACCTGCGGCACTGCGCCGTCTCGCACAGCGCCAGCATCGCGTCGAGATGGGACCCCGCCCGGCGCCGGAACGCCTCGTCCCCCTCCCCCATATTGATCAGCTTCCGCTGCTGGACGACGTCCTGCAGCCCGTACGCCATCCAGGCCGTGGACGCGAGCCCGTCACGCCCGGCGCGGCCCGTCTCCTGGTAGTAGCCCTCGACGGACTTCGGGAGGTCGAGATGCGCGACGAACCGGACGTCGGGCTTGTCGATGCCCATGCCGAACGCGATGGTCGCGCAGACGACCAGGCCCTCCTCGCGCAGGAAGCGGGACTGGTGCGCCGCGCGGGTGCCCGCGTCGAGACCCGCGTGGTACGGGACCGCCTCGATGCCGTTCCGGCTGAGGAACTCGGCCGTCGCCTCCACCGACTTGCGCGACAGGCAGTACACGATGCCCGCGTCGCCCTCGTGCTCCTGCTTGAGGAAGGTCAGGAGCTGCTTCTTCGGGTCGGCCTTCGGCACGATCCGGTACTGGATGTTGGGCCGGTCGAAGCTCGCCACGAAGTGCTTCGCGTCCGGCATGCCCAGGCGCTGGGTGATCTCCTCGTGCGTGGCGTGCGTCGCGGTCGCCGTGAGCGCGATGCGCGGCACGTCCGGCCAGCGCCGGCCGAGGACGGACAGGGCCAGGTAGTCCGGGCGGAAGTCGTGCCCCCACTGCGCCACACAGTGCGCCTCGTCGATCGCGAAGACGGAGATCCTGCCGCGGGAGAGCAGGTCGAGCGTGGAGTCGAGGCGCAGCCGCTCCGGTGCCAGATAGATGACGTCCAGCTCGCCCGCGAGGAACTCGGCCTCGACGGTGCGGCGCTCGTCGAAGTCCTGCGTCGAGTTCATGAACCCGGCGCGGACGCCGAGCGCCCGCAGCGCGTCCACCTGGTCCTGCATGAGGGCGATGAGGGGCGAGATCACGACGCCCGTGCCGGCCCTGACCAGGGCCGGGATCTGGTAGCACAGGGACTTTCCGCCGCCGGTCGGCATCAGGACGACGGCGTCCCCGCCGTCCACGACGTGGTCGATGATCGCTTCCTGCTCGCCGCGGAACGCGTCATATCCGAAGACGCGGTGCAGCGTCTCCAGCGCGCCGCCGCGCATCGCCGTCGCCACGCCGGGCTCCGTCACCTCGCTCATGCCACCGATCCCATTCATCGCCCTGTCCCCCGTACGTCCATACTCCGTGGTTCGACCACTGCTGCCACGATAGGGCTCCGCACCGACAGCCCGAAAAGTTATCCACAGGCTGGGGGTGAAGTCACCTCCCGGCCGGAGTCCCGGAACGCCTCCGCCCGGCACCCCCTCGCGGGGACACCGGGCGGTGACGACCGTGCGTGGCGCGGTTACCGCACGAACACGCTCGCCTGGTTCGCCAGGTCCAGGAAGTACTGCGGCGCAAGGCCCAGCACCACCGTGACCGCCACACCCACCGCGATCGTGGTCATGGTGAGCGGCGAGGGCACGGCGACCGTCGGGCCGTCCGCCTTCGGCTCGCTGAAGAACATGAGCACGATCACACGGATGTAGAAGAACGCCGCGATGGCCGACGAGATCACACCGACCACGACGAGCGCGCCGGCGCCGCCCTCCGCCGCCGCCTTGAACACGGCGAACTTTCCGGCGAAGCCCGAGGTCAGCGGGATACCGGCGAAGGCGAGCAGGAACACCGCGAAGACGGCCGCGACCAGCGGCGAGCGGCGCCCGAGCCCCGCCCACTTCGACAGGTGCGTGGCCTCGCCGCCCGCGTCCCTGACCAGCGTCACCACGGCGAACGCACCGACGGTCACGAACGAGTACGCGCCCAGGTAGAAGAGCACGGCCGAGATGCCGTCGGGTGTCGTGGCGATGACACCGGCGAGGATGAATCCGGCGTGCGCGATCGACGAGTACGCGAGGAGCCGCTTGATGTCGGTCTGGGTGATGGCGACGATCGCGCCGCCCAGCATCGTGATGATCGCGATGGCCCACATGACCGGCCGCCAGTCCCAGCGCAGGCCGGGCAGGACGACGTACAGGAGCCTCAGGAGGGCGCCGAAGGCGGCGACCTTCGTGGCGGCCGCCATGAAGCCCGTGACCGGCGTGGGCGCGCCCTGGTAGACGTCCGGGGTCCACATGTGGAACGGCACGGCGCCGACCTTGAACAGCAGGCCCATGACGACCATGGCGACGCCGATGAGCAGCAGCGCGTCGTTCCCCATGGTGTCGGCGAGCGCCGGGTCGATGTTCTGGATCGATCCGTCGACGACGTCGGCGATCGTCGCGTACGACACCGAGCCCGCGTACCCGTACAGGAGGGCGATGCCGAACAGGGTGAACGCCGAGGCGAAGGCGCCGAGGAGGAAGTACTTGACGGCTGCCTCCTGCGACATGAGCCGCTTGCGGCGGGCCACGGCGCACAGGAGGTAGAGCGGCAGGGAGAAGACTTCCAGGGCGATGAACAGCGTCAGCAGGTCGTTCGCCGAGGGGAAGACCAGCATGCCGCCGATCGCGAAGAGCGCGAGCGGGAACACCTCGGTGGTGGTGAACCCGGCCTTCACCGCGGCCTTCTCGCTGTCGCTGCCGGGAACGGCCGAGGCCTGCGCGGCGAACGAGTCGACGCGGTTGCCGTGCGCTTCCGGGTCGAGGCGGCGCTCGGCGAAGGTGAAGATCGCGACGAGGCCGGTCAGCAGGATCACGCCCTGGAGGAACAGGGCCGGGCCGTCGACGGCGATCGCGCCCATGGCCGCGATGTGTGCCTTCGTGGTGCCGTACCCGCCGGCCGCGAGCCCGACCACCGCGGCGAACGCGGCGGCCAGGGCGACGACGGCGAGGAACACCTGGACGTAGTAGCGGGACTTGCGCGGCACGAACGCCTCGACAAGGACCCCGAGGACCGCCGCACCGATGACGATCAGGGTGGGCGACAATTGGCCATATTCGATCTTTGGCGCGTCGATCTTGGAAATGGGATCGGCCGCCGTTGTCCACAGGCTGTGGACGGCTGCTGCGCTCACTTGGCCGCCTCCACCGCTGGCTTCGGGTCCTTCTTGTGTACGTCGGACAGGGTCTGCTTGACCGCCGGGTTCACCAGGTCGGTGACCGGCTTCGGGTAGACGCCCAGGAAGATCAGCACGGCGATCAGCGGGACGACCACCGCGAGTTCCCGCACCCGCAGGTCCGGCAGGGCCGAGACCTCCGGCTTCACCGGGCCCGTCATCGTCCGCTGGTAGAGGACCAGCGTGTAGAGCGCGGCGAGCACGATGCCGAAGGTCGCGATGATCCCGATCACCGGGTAGCGCGAGAACGTGCCGACCAGGACCAGGAACTCACTCACGAAGGGCGCGAGGCCCGGCAGCGAGAGGGTCGCGAGGCCGCCGATCAGGAACGTGCCGGCGAGGACCGGGGCGACCTTCTGCACGCCTCCGTAGTCCGCGATCAGGCGCGAGCCGCGGCGCGAGATCAGGAAGCCCGCCACCAGCATCAGGGCGGCCGTCGAGATTCCGTGGTTGACCATGTAGAGCGTCGCGCCCGACTGGCCCTGGCTCGTCATCGCGAAGATGCCGAGGACGATGAACCCGAAGTGCGAGATCGACGCGTACGCCACCAGGCGCTTGATGTCCCGCTGACCGACCGCGAGCAGCGCGCCGTAGACGATGCTGATGAGGGCCAGTACGAGGATGACCGGCGTCGCCCACTTCGACGCCTCCGGGAAGAGCTGGAGGCAGAAGCGGAGCATCGCGAACGTGCCGACCTTGTCGACCACCGCCGTGATGAGGACGGCGACCGGGGCGGTGGCCTCCCCCATCGCGTTCGGCAGCCAGGTGTGCAGCGGCCACAGCGGCGCCTTCACCGCGAAGGCGAAGAAGAAGCCGAGGAAGAGCCAGCGCTCGGTGCTGGTCGCCATGTGCAGCGAACCGTTCGCCCGCGCGGCGGCGATCTCCTGGAGCGAGAAGTTCCCCGCCACTACGTAGAGACCGATCACGGCGGCCAGCATGATGAGGCCGCCGACGAGGTTGTAGAGGAGGAACTTCACGGCAGCGTAGGAGCGTTGGGCTGCCGCGTTCTCGTCGCTGCCCGAGTGGGCGCGGTCCCCGAAGCCGCCGATGAGGAAGTACATCGGGATGAGCATGGCTTCGAAGAAGATGTAGAAGAGGAAGACGTCGGTGGCCTCGAAGGAGATGATCACCATCGCCTCGACGCCGAGGATCAGGGCGAAGAAGCCCTGCGTCGGCCGCCACCTCGAACTCCCGGTCTCCTGCGGGTCGGCGTCGTGCCAGCCCGCGAGGATCACGAACGGGATGAGGAGGGCGGTGAGCGCGATGAGCGCCACCGCGATGCCGTCCACGCCCAGCTCGTACCGCACCCCGAAGTCCTTGATCCAGGAGTGGGATTCGGTGAGCTGGTAGCGGTCACCGCCGGGCTCGAAGCGCACGAGCACGACCGCGGCCAGCACGAGCGTGGCGACCGAGACGAGCAGCGCGAGCCACTTCGCCGCCGTGCGCCGCGCGGCCGGGACGGCAGCCGTGGCGATGGCTCCCACGGCTGGGAGCACCGCCGTCGCTGTCAGCAGAGGAAAGGACATTGCTATCAGACCGCCCTCATCAGCAGGGTCGCGGCGACGATGAGTGCCGCACCGCCGAACATCGAGACGGCGTACGAGCGGGCGTAGCCGTTCTGGAGCTTGCGCAGCCGGCCGGAGAGCCCGCCGACCGAGGCCGCCGTCCCGTTGACCACGCCGTCGACCAGGGTGTGGTCGACGTAGACCAGGGAGCGGGTGAGGTGCTCGCCGCCGCGGACCAGGACCACGTGGTTGAAGTCGTCCTGGAGCAGGTCACGGCGGGCCGCCCGGGTGAGCAGCGAGCCGCGCGGGGCGACGACGGGGACCGGGCGGCGGCCGTACTGGAGGTAGGCCAGGGCCACCCCGATCACCAGGACCACCATGGTGGCCGCGGTGACGGTCGTGGCGCTGATCGGCGCGTCCCCGTGGCTGTGCTCGGTGACCGGCTCCAGCCAGAGCAGGAAGCGGTCGCCGATGCTGAAGAAGCCACCCGCGAAGACGGATCCGAACGCGAGCACGATCATCGGGATCGTCATGGACTTCGGCGACTCGTGCGGGTGCGGCTCGTGGCCCTCCGCATCCGGCTGCCAGCGCTTCTCACCGAAGAACGTCATGATCATCACGCGCGTCATGTAGTACGCGGTGATGGCCGCGCCGAGCAGGGCCACCGAGCCGAGGATCCAGCCCTCCGTGCCGCCCTTCGCGAACGCCGCCTCGATGATCTTGTCCTTGGAGAAGAAGCCGGACAGACCGGGGAAGCCGATGATCGCGAGATAGCCGAGCCCGAACGTGACGAACGTGACCGGCATGTACTTCCTGAGGGCGCCGTACTTCCTCATGTCCACCTCGTCGTTCATGCCGTGCATGACCGAACCGGCGCCGAGGAAGAGGCCCGCCTTGAAGAAGCCGTGCGTCACCAGGTGCATGATCGCGAAGACATAGCCGATGGGGCCGAGGCCCGCGGCCAGCACCATGTAGCCGATCTGCGACATCGTCGAGCCGGCCAGCGCCTTCTTGATGTCGTCCTTCGCGCAACCGACGATCGCACCGAACAGGAGCGTGACCGAACCGACGATGACGACGACGAGCTGTGCGTCCGGCGACGCGTTGAACACCGCGCCGGAACGGACGATCAGATAGACACCCGCGGTCACCATGGTCGCGGCGTGGATGAGGGCCGAGACCGGGGTCGGGCCCTCCATCGCGTCACCGAGCCAGGACTGCAGCGGCACCTGGGCGGACTTGCCGCACGCGGCGAGCAGCAGCATCAGGGCGATGCCCGTCAGCGTCGCGCCGCCGCCCTGGTGCTCCTCCGCCGCCTTCAGGACCGGCGCGAAGGCGAACGTCCCGAACGTCGTGAACATCAGCATGATGGCGATCGACAGGCCCATGTCTCCGACGCGGTTGACCAGGAAGGCCTTCTTCGCCGCGGTGGCCGCGCTGGGCTTGTGCTGCCAGAAGCCGATCAGGAGGTACGAGGCGAGGCCCACGCCCTCCCAGCCGACGTACAGGAGCAGGTAGTTGTCGGCGAGGACCAGGAGGAGCATCGCCGCGAGGAACAGGTTCAGGTAGCCGAAGAAGCGGCGGCGCCGCTCGTCGTGCTCCATGTACCCGATCGAGTAGATGTGGATCAGCGTGCCCACACCGGAGATCAGGAGCACGAACGTCATCGACAGCTGGTCCAGCTGGAAGGAGACGTCCGCCTGGAAGCCCTCGACCGGGATCCAGCTGAACAGGTGCTGGGTGAAGGTGCGGTCGTCGGCGCTCTTGCCGAGCATGTCGGTGAAGAGGAGGACGCCGATGACGAAGGAGGCGGCCGAGAGCAGCGTGCCGAGCAGATGGCCCACACGGTCCAACCGCCGTCCGCCGCACAGCAGTACGGCCGCTCCGAGCAGTGGCGCCGCTACCAGCAGCGCAATCAGGTTTTCCACTGTGCAGCGACCCCTTACAGCTTCATCAGGCTGGCGTCGTCGACCGAGGCCGAGTGGCGGGAACGGAACAGCGACACGATGATCGCGAGCCCGACCACGACCTCCGCGGCGGCGACGACCATCGTGAAGAAGGCGATGATCTGGCCGTCGAGATTGCCGTGCATCCGGGAGAACGCGACGAACGCGAGGTTGCACGCGTTGAGCATCAGCTCGACGCACATGAACAGGACGATCGCGTTCCGCCTGATGAGCACGCCGGTGGCACCGATCGTGAACAACAGGGCGGCGAGATACAGGTAGTTGACCGGATTCACTTCGACGCCTCCTCGGGCCGCTCAAGGCGCTCGGCCGAGCGCTGCTCCAGGGCCTTCAGGTCACTGAGCGCCTCGTCCGACACGTCGCGGATCTGGCCGCGCTCGCGCAGCGTCTGCATGACCGTGAGCTCCGACGGAGTGCCGTCGGGGAGCAGGCCCGCGATGTCGACCGCGTTGTGCCGGGCGTAGACACCCGGGGCGGGCAGCGGCGGCAGGTGCTTGCCCTCGCGCACACGCTGCTCGGCCATCTCCCGCTGCGTCCTGGCCCGCTCGACGCGCTCGCGGTGCGTGAGCACCATGGCTCCGAGGGTGGCCGTGATCAGCAGAGCGCCGGTGATCTCGAAGGCGAAGACGTACTTCGTGAAGATGAGGGCGGCGAGCCCTTCCACGTTCCCGCCGGCGTTCGCCTTGCCCAGTCCGATGAACTGGTGGAGCGAGGCGTTCCCGATGCCCACGAGGAGCAGGATCCCGAAGCCGAGTCCGCACAGCAGGGCCAGCCAGCGCTGCCCCTTGATGGTCTCCTTCAGGGAGTCCGCCGCGGTGACGCCGACGAGCATGACCACGAAGAGGAACAGCATCATGATCGCGCCGGTGTAGACGATGATCTGGACGACGCCCAGGAAGTACGCGCCGTTGGCCAGGTAGAAGATCGCCAGGATGATCATGGTCCCGGCGAGGCACAGCGCGCTGTGCACCGCCTTCTTCATCAGGACCGTGCACAGGGCGCCGATGACGGCGACCGTGCCGAGGACCCAGAACTGGACGGCCTCACCGGTGGAGGTGCCGGCAGCGAGAGTGGCTGCGGCGGCGAGCTGGCTCATGCCTCCGCCCCCTCGGATTCGGGCTTCTCGCCCTTGGAGACGGCGACCTGACGCACCGTGCCCGGCGCGGCCTCCGTCACCAGCCCCCGGTAGTAGTCCTGCTCGTCCGTGCCGGGGAAGATCGAGTGGGGCGATTCGACCATGCCCTCCTCGAGCCCGGCGAGCAGCTGCTCCTTGGTGTAGATCAGGTTCTCGCGGCTGCTGTCGGCGAGCTCGAACTCGTTCGTCATCGTCAGCGCGCGCGTGGGGCACGCCTCGATGCACAGACCGCACAGGATGCAGCGGGCGTAGTTGATCTGGTAGACGCGGCCGTACCGCTCGCCCGGCGAGTAGCGCTCCTCGTCGGTGTTGTCCGCGCCCTCCACGTAGATGGCGTCCGCGGGACAGGCCCAGGCGCACAACTCGCAGCCGATGCACTTCTCCAGGCCGTCCGGATGACGGTTGAGCTGGTGCCGGCCGTGGAAGCGCGGGGCCGTGGTCTTGGGCTGCTCCGGGTACTGCTCCGTCAGCCGCTTCTTGAACATGGCCTTGAAGGTCACGCCGAAGCCGGCCACGGGATTCTGGAAGCCGGGCTTGATCTGCCCGCCCTCCGTCGACTCCTCAGCCATGGGACGCCTCCTTTCCGTCACGAGGACCCTCACCGGTTTCGTCACCGGCAGTATCCGGTCCGCCACTGACAATCAACTCCCGCTCCCCGCGCGGGCGTCGGCGCGGCACGGCCGGTGGGGTCTGGCCGGGCAGCGGCGGGACCGGGAAGCCGCCTGCCATCGGGTCGAACGCCGCGGGTTCCTCGGCCGCCTCCTGGGCCGCACGCTCCTTGCCGCCGCGGTCCCTGAAGATGTCGACAAGGAACGAGAGCAGCAGCAGCGCGAGGACGCCGCCGCCCACGTACAGGGCGATGGAGGCGAAGTCATAGTTCTCGTTCCGCAGGGTCCGCACGGTGGCGACGAGCATCAGCCAGACCACGGAGACCGGGATGAGGACCTTCCAGCCGAGCTTCATCAGCTGGTCGTAACGCACGCGCGGGAGCGTGCCGCGCAGCCAGATGAAGAAGAAGAGCAGGAGCTGGACCTTGATGACGAACCAGAGCATCGGCCACCAGCCGTGGTTCGCGCCCTCCCAGAAGGTGGACACCGGCCACGGGGCCCGCCAGCCGCCCAGGAAGAGCGTCACCGACACGGCCGAGACAGTCACCATGTTCACGTACTCGGCGAGCATGAACAGCGCGAACTTGATCGACGAGTACTCGGTGTTGAAGCCGCCGACGAGGTCGCCCTCGGACTCCGGCATGTCGAACGGCGCGCGGTTCGTCTCGCCGACCATCGTCACGATGTAGATCAGGAACGAGACCGGCAGGAGCACGATGTACCAGCGGTCGTGCTGCTGGGCGACGATCTCCGAGGTGGACATCGACCCGGAGTAGAGGAACACCGAGGCGAAGGCCGCGCCCATCGCGATCTCGTACGAGATCATCTGGGCGCAGGACCGCAGACCACCCAGCAAGGGGTAGGTCGATCCGGAACTCCAACCCGCGAGCACGATCCCGTAGATGCCGACCGAGGCGACCGCGAGGATGTAGAGCATCGCGATCGGCAGGTCGGTGAGCTGCATCGTGGTGCGCTGGCCGAAGATCGAGACCTCGTTGCCGGAGGGCCCGAAGGGGATCACGGCGATCGCCATGAAGGCCGGGATGGCGGCGACGACCGGCGCCAGGATGTAGACCACCTTGTCGGCGCGCTTGACGACGACGTCTTCCTTCAGCATCAGCTTGATGCCGTCGGCGAGCGACTGGAGCATGCCCCAGGGGCCGTGCCGGTTGGGGCCGATGCGCAGCTGCATCCAGGCGACGACCTTGCGCTCCCACACGATGGAGAAGAGCACGGTCACCATCAGGAAGGCGAAGCAGAAGACCGCCTTGACCGCCACCAGCCACCAGGGGTCTGTGCCGAACATCGAGAGGTCTTCCAGAGCGAGCGGGTTCATGACTGCACCTCCTTGGCCTCGTCGATGCCCGCGGGGCCGATCCGGACGAGTGCGCCGGGCACGGCCCCCGTGTCGGAGGCCACGCCCCCGCCGGTGGAATTCAGCGGAAGCCACACGACGCGGTCCGGCATCTCCGTGACCTGGAGCGGGAGTTGGGTCGTCCCCGCAGGTCCCGTGACGGCGAGGACGTCGCCGTCCTTGACGCCCGCCTCGGCGGCCGTGGCGGCCGACACCCGCGCGCGTGCCGCGTGCCGCGTGCCGGCGAGCGCGTCGTCGCCTTCCTGGAGGCGGCCCTGGTCGAGCAGCAGCCGGTGCCCCGCGAGGACGGCCTCACCGGACGCGGGCCGCGGCAGCTGTGTGGCCGTCTCCAGCGAGTCCGTCGCCCGGGGCCCGCTCCAGCCGCCGAGGCGGTCGAGCTCCCCCCGCGCGGCCCGCAGGTCCGGCAGGCCCAGGTGTACGTCCATGGCGTCCGCGAGCATCTGGAGGACCCGCGCGTCGGCGGGCGCCACGGAGCGCGTCATCTGGTCGGGCTTGAGCGCGGCCTCGAAGAGGCGCGCCCGGCCTTCCCAGTTGAGGAACGTGCCCGCCTTCTCGGCGACCGCGGCGACCGGAAGCACGACGTCCGCGTGGTCGGTGACCTCGCTGGGACGCTGCTCCAGGGAGACGACGAACGCCACCTCGTGCAGTGCTTCACGCGCGCGTGCCGGGTCCGGCAGGTCCGCGACCTCGACACCGGCGACGACCAGGGCCCGCAGCTCGCCGCCGGCGGCGGCCTCCACGATCTGGCCCGTGTCGCGCCCGTAGCGGTGCGGGAGTTCGGACACTCCCCAGGCGGCTGCGACCTCTTCCCGCGCGCGCGGGTCGGTGGCCGGGCGTCCGCCCGGAAGCAGGGACGGCAGCGCGCCCGCCTCGATCGCACCGCGCTCCCCGGCCCGGCGCGGAATCCACACCAGCTGGGCGCCGGTCGCCGTGGCGGCCCGTACGACGGCCGTCAGGGCGCCCGGCACGGCCGCGAGCCGCTCGCCGACGACGATGACGGCACCCTCGGCGCGCAGCGCCTCGGACGCCTCGGCGCCGCCGTCCTCCAGGCCGAAGCCGGAGGCGAGCGCGTCGAGCCACTCGGTCTCGGTGCCCGGAGCGGCCGGCAGCAGCGTGCCGCCCGCCTTCTCCAGGCCCCGGGTCGCGAACGGGGCGAGCCCGAACGTCCGCTGGCCGTGCCCGCGCCACGCCTTGCGCAGCTTCAGGAAGACGCCGGGCGCCTCCTCCTCGGCCTCGATCCCGACGAGGAGTACGGCGGGCGCCTTCTCCAGAGACGTGTACGTGACCCCGACACCGTCGAGATCACGCCCGCGTCCCGCGACCCGCGCCGCGAGGAAGTCGGCCTCCTCGCTGCTGTGCACGCGCGCGCGGAAGTCGATGTCGTTCGTGTCGAGCGCCACGCGCGCGAACTTGCTGTACGCGTACGCGTCCTCGACGGTGAGCCGGCCACCGGCGAGGACCCCGGCGCGCCCGCGCGCCGAGGTGAGTCCCCGGGCGGCGATGTCCAGGGCCTCGGGCCAGGAAGCGGGCTCCAGAACGCCCTCCGCGTTACGCACGAGCGGCGTGGTCAGCCGGTCGGGCTTCTGTGCGTAACGGAACCCGAAGCGGCCCTTGTCGCAGACCCACTCCTCGTTGACCTCGGGGTCCGGCGACGCGAGGCGCCGCATGACCTTGCCGCGCCGGTGGTCCGTGCGGGTCGCACAGCCGCCCGCGCAGTGCTCGCACACGCTGTGCGAGGACACGAGGTCGAAGGGCCGGGAGCGGAACCGGTACGCCGCCGAGGTCAGCGCGCCGACCGGGCAGATCTGGATGGTGTTCCCGGAGAAGTACGACTCGAAGGGGTCGCCCTCGCCGGTGCCGACCTGCTGAAGCGCTCCGCGCTCGAGCAGCTCGATCATCGGGTCACCGGCGATCTGGTTGCTGAACCGCGTGCAGCGGGCGCAGAGCACACAGCGCTCACGGTCGAGCAGGACCTGGGTCGAGATCGGGACCGGCTTCTCGAACGTCCGCTTCTTCCCGTCGAAGCGGGAGTCGGACTGGCCGTGCGACATCGCCTGGTTCTGCAGCGGGCACTCGCCGCCCTTGTCGCAGACCGGGCAGTCCAGCGGGTGGTTGATGAGGAGCAGCTCCATGACACCGCGCTGCGCCTTCTCGGCGACGGGCGAGCTGAGCTGGCTCTTGACCACCATGCCGTCGGTGCAGGTGATGGTGCAGGACGCCATCGGCTTGCGCTGGCCCTCGACCTCGACGATGCACTGACGGCAGGCGCCGACCGGGTCGAGCAGGGGGTGGTCGCAGAAGCGGGGGATCTCGATGCCGAGCTGTTCGGCGGCGCGGATGACCAGGGTGCCCTTGGGCACGCTGATCCCGATGCCGTCGATCGTCAGCGAGACGAGATCTTCCGGCGGCACCGCCGCCTCACCGCCCCCGGAGGGAGCGCCTGTGGTTACCGTCATGCGTTCACCTCCGTGCGCTGGTCCGCCCAAGCGGTCGACTTGGCGGGGTCGAAGGGGCAGCCCTTGCCCGTGATGTGCTGCTCGTACTCCTCGCGGAAGTACTTGAGCGAGGAGAAGATCGGGGACGCGGCACCGTCGCCGAGCGCGCAGAACGACTTGCCGTTGATGTTGTCGGCGATGTCGTTCAGCTTGTCGAGGTCGCTCATCGAGCCCTTTCCGGCCTCGATGTCGCGCAGCAACTGCACGAGCCAGTAGGTCCCTTCACGGCACGGTGTGCACTTGCCGCAGGACTCGTGGGCGTAGAACTCGGTCCAGCGGGTGACCGCCCGTACGACGCAGGTCGTCTCGTCGAAGCACTGGAGCGCCTTCGTGCCGAGCATGGATCCCGCGGCGCCGACGCCCTCGTAGTCGAGGGGCACGTCGAGGTGCTCGTCGGTGAACATCGGGGTCGAACTGCCGCCGGGCGTCCAGAATTTGAGCTGGTGGCCCGGACGGATGCCGCCGCTCATGTCGAGGAGCTGGCGCAGCGTGATGCCGAGCGGCGCCTCGTACTGGCCGGGGTTGGTGACGTGCCCGCTGAGCGAGTACAGCGTGAAGCCCGGGGACTTCTCGCTGCCCATCGACTTGAACCAGTCCTTGCCGCGATTCAGGATCGCGGGAACCGACGCGATGGACTCGACGTTGTTGACAACAGTGGGGCACGCGTAGAGCCCCGCGACCGCGGGGAAGGGGGGACGGAGCCGCGGCTGGCCACGGCGGCCTTCCAGCGAGTCGAGCAGCGCGGTCTCCTCGCCACAGATGTACGCGCCCGCGCCCGCGTGCACCGTGAGTTCGAGGTTCAGCCCACTGCCCAGCACGTTCTCGCCGAGGTAGCCCGCCGCGTAGGCCTCCCGTACGGCCTCGTGGAGCCGTCGCAGTACGGGGACGACCTCGCCCCGCAGATAGATGAAGGCATGCGAAGAGCGGATCGCGTAGCACGCGATCACGATCCCCTCGATGAGGGAATGCGGGTTCGCGAAGAGGAGCGGGATGTCCTTGCAGGTCCCCGGCTCCGACTCGTCGGCGTTGACAACTAGATAGTGCGGTTTGCCGTCGCCCTGCGGAATGAACTGCCACTTCATTCCGGTGGGGAAGCCCGCGCCGCCACGGCCGCGCAGGCCGGAGTCCTTCACATAGGCGATCAGGTCGTCCGGCGACATGGCGAGGGCCTTGCGCAGACCCTCGTAGCCGTCGTGCCGCCGGTAGACGTCCAGGGACCAGGACTTGTCCTCGTCCCAGAACGCCGAAAGTACCGGTGCGAGCAGCTTCTCGGGGCTGGTGTCGTTGTCGATCTCGGCTGCCAAGGTCATCACTCCCCCTCCTCGGCGACAGGGCCCGCCGGGTGGGCCGGATCGGAGGACGACGTGTCCTGCGGCGCGTCGTGCGAACTCAGGTGCTCGGCGGGCGACGTGTCGTGCGGTGCCGCGTCGTCGGCGTCCCGATGGGGGCCTCCGTCGCGCGGATGGACCACACGCGCGGGGGCGGCCTCCCCCTTGGCGAGGCGCAGGCCGATCAGCGAGGCAGGTCCCGCGCTGCCGCTCGCCTCGACGGCGCCGGGCCGCTCGTCCGGGAAGCCGGCGAGGATCCGCGCGGTCTCCTTGTACGTGCACAGGGGGGCGCCTCGGGTGGGTTCGACCTGTGCTCCCGCGCGCAGGTCGTCGACCAGCCGCTTCGCGCTGCCCACCGTCTGGTTGTCGAAGAACTCCCAGTTGACCATCACGACGGGCGCGAAGTCGCAGGCCGCGTTGCACTCGATGTGCTCGAGGGTGACCTTGCCGTCCTCGGTGGTCCCGCCGTTGCCGACGCCCAGGTGCTCCTGGAGGGCCTCGAAGATGGCGTCGCCGCCCATCACGGCGCACAGCGTGTTCGTGCAGACCCCGACCTGGTAGTCACCGCTCGGCTTGCGCCGGTACATCGTGTAGAAGGTCGCGACGGCGGTGACCTCGGCGGTGGTCAGGCCCAGCATGTCGGCGCAGAACTGCATGCCCGTGCGCGTGACATGGCCCTCCTCCGACTGCACGAGGTGCAGCAGCGGAAGGAGCGCGGAGCGCGATCCCGGGTAGCGGGCGATGATCTCGCGCGCGTCCGTCTCGAGCCGGGTTCGGACGTCGTCCGGGTAGTCGGGCGCGGGCAGTTGGGGCATGCCCAGGCTGACGCCCTGGCCCTGCTCGGAAGGAGTGGTGGTCACCGGTCGACGCCTCCCATCACGGGGTCGATGGACGCGACGGCGACGATGACGTCGGCCACCTGGCCGCCCTCGCACATCGCCGCCATGGCCTGAAGGTTGGTGAAGGAAGGGTCGCGGTAGTGGACCCGGTAGGGACGGGTGCCGCCGTCGGACACGACGTGCACCCCCAGCTCCCCCTTGGGGGATTCGACGGCGGAGTACGCCTGCCCGGCGGGGACCCGGAAGCCCTCGGTCACCAGCTTGAAGTGGTGGATCAGGGACTCCATGGAGGTGCCCATGATCTGCTTGATGTGGTCGAGCGAGTTGCCGAGGCCGTCCGGGCCGAGCGCGAGCTGCGCCGGCCAGGCGATCTTCTTGTCGCCGACCATGACCGGGCCCGGGGCGAGCCGGTCCAGGCACTGCTCGACGATCCGCAGCGACTGGCGCATCTCCTCCAGGCGGACCAGGAAGCGTCCGTAGGAGTCGCAGGTGTCGGCGGTCGGGACCTCGAAGTCGTAGTTCTCGTAACCGCAGTACGGCTGCGACTTGCGCAGGTCGTGCGGGAGGCCCGCCGAGCGCAGGATCGGTCCGGTGGCGCCGAGGGCCATGCAGCCAGTGAGGTCGAGATAGCCGACGTCCTGCATACGGGCCTTGAAAATGGGGTTCCCGGTGGCGAGCTTGTCGTACTCGGGAAGGTTCTTCGACATCTTCTTCACGAACTCGCGGATCTGGTCCACCGCGCCGGGCGGCAGGTCCTGGGCGAGTCCGCCGGGCCGGATGTACGCGTGGTTCATGCGCAGGCCGGTGATGAGTTCGTAGATATCGAGAATGAGTTCACGATCACGGAAGCCGTAGATCATGATCGTCGTGGCGCCGAGCTCCATGCCGCCGGTGGCGATGGCGACCAGGTGCGAGGACATCCGGTTCAGCTCCATCAGGAGCACCCGGATGATCGACGCCCGGTCGGGGATCTCGCCCTCGATACCGAGCAGCTTCTCGACCGCGAGGCAGTACGCCGTCTCGTTGAAGAACGGCGTCAGATAGTCCATGCGCGTCACGAACGTGGTGCCCTGCGTCCACGTGCGGTACTCGAGGTTCTTCTCGATGCCGGTGTGCAGATAGCCGATGCCGCAGCGGGCCTCGGTGACCGTCTCGCCGTCGATCTCCAGGATCAGCCGGAGCACGCCGTGCGTGGACGGGTGCTGCGGGCCCATATTGACGATGATGCGCTCGTCGTCGGCCTTGGCAGCGGACTGGACGACCTCGTCCCAGTCGCCGCCGGTGACCGTATATACGGTCCCCTCGGTCGTCTCGCGCGGCGATGCAGAAGGAGTAGACATCAGGAGTACGACCTCCGCTGGTCCGGAGCCGGGATCTGGGCGCCCTTGTACTCGACGGGGATACCGCCGAGGGGGTAGTCCTTGCGCTGCGGGAAGCCCTGCCAGTCGTCCGGCATCATGATCCGCGTCAGCGCCGGGTGGCCGTCGAAGACCAGACCGAAGAAGTCGTACGTCTCGCGCTCGTGCCAGTCGTTCGTCGGATAGACGGCGACCAGCGAGGGGACGTGCGGATCCGCGTCGGGGGCGCTGACCTCGAGGCGGATCAGGCGATTGTGGGTGATCGAGCGCAGGTGGTAGACGGCGTGCAGCTCACGGCCCTTGTCGTCCGGGTAGTGCACCCCGCTCACGCCCGTGCAGAGCTCGAAGCGCAGGGCCGGGTCGTCGCGCAGGGTCTGGGCGACGCGCACCAGGTACTCGCGCTCGATGTGGAAGGTGAGCTCGTCGCGGTCGACGACCGTCTTGTCGATGGCGTTCTCGGGGACGAGGCCCTGTTCCTCCAGGGCCCCCTCCAGCTCGTCGGCCACCTCGTCGAACCAGCCGCCGTACGGCCGCGAGGCGGCGCCCGGCAGCCGTACGGAGCGGACGAGGCCGCCGTATCCCGACGTGTCGCCGCCGTTGTTGGCGCCGAACATGCCGCGCTGGACGCGGATCTCCTCGCCCTGGTCGCCGCGCTGCCCCGGAAGGTTGGCCGCGCTGAGGTCCTTCTCGGGGTTGACCCCGTTGCTGTCCGCGTCGCTCACCGCAGCAGCCCTTTCATCTCGATCGTCGGGAGCGCCTTGAGCGCCGCTTCCTCCGCCTCGCGGGCCGCCTCCTCGGCATTCACGCCGAGCTTGGAGGACTGGATCTTCTGATGGAGCTTGAGAATCGCGTCCATCAGCATCTCCGGCCGCGGCGGACAGCCGGGCAGGTAGATGTCCACAGGGACTACGTGGTCGACGCCCTGCACGATCGCGTAGTTGTTGAACATCCCGCCCGACGAGGCGCACACGCCCATGGAGATGACCCACTTGGGGTTCGGCATCTGGTCGTAGACCTGCCGCAGGACGGGCGCCATCTTCTGGCTCACGCGCCCGGCCACGATCATCAGGTCCGCCTGCCGCGGCGAGCCGCGGAAGACCTCCATGCCGAAGCGCGCCAGGTCATAGCGGCCGGCGCCCGTCGTCATCATCTCGATGGCGCAGCACGCCAGGCCGAACGTGGCCGGGAAGACGGATGACTTGCGCACCCAGCCCGCGGCCTGCTCGACAGTGGTCAGCAGAAAGCCGCTCGGCAGCTTTTCTTCGAGTCCCATGGCTTAAGGCCCCTCAGTCCCATTCCAGGCCGCCGCGCCGCCATACGTACGCGTACGCGACGAAGACGGTGAGCACGAAGAGCAGCATCTCCACGAGCCCGAAAACACCCAGGGCGTCGAAGGTGACGGCCCAGGGGTAGAGGAAGACGATCTCGATGTCGAAGACGATGAAGAGCATCGCCGTCAGGTAGTACTTGATGGGGAAGCGCCCGCCGCCGGCCGGCGTGGGGGTCGGCTCGATACCGCACTCGTAGGCCTCGAGCTTGGCCCGGTTGTACCGCTTTGGACCGATAAGCGTGGCCATGACCACGGAGAAGATCGCAAAGCCTGCCCCGAGGGCTCCCAGTACGAGGATGGGCGCATACGCGTTCACCGCTCCTCGCTCCTCTCAGTCGGCGCTGACTGCTGGCGGATACGTCGGGCCCGCCCCCGCTCCCCGCGAAGCCACCCCCGATTGCACGAAGATCGCTCACATGTGAAGCAGGTCACAAGCCCAACTGCCCCGCATCCTATGCCTGCCGGTCTGTGATCTGCGACACGGGGTGCGCCAACAGCTTTGTGATCTCCACCACCTGACGAAGGATCATGAAGTCGGATGAGCGGTGATCTTCACACGCGAAGCGCCTGAGTGATCACCAGAGGTGACATCTTGGCTCGTTACCCCAGGTAGAAGCGTTGGCTCACTATCAAGAGGTGGCGCGCGCGGGCAAATTGGCGCTGGACAGAACTGGCTGATAGTGGCCGCCGTTCACACATCAGGGGGAGAGGTGTGGACGTAAGTGGACGCGGGCACGCGTCCACGAGGAGCGCCCGACGGCAAAGGCGGCCCCTTTGTGACCTGCGTCACGTCGACCGTTACCTGTTAGAAACCGGGCTTGGCCATCGGTGTCAACGAGTGGTAAGTCGAGGGCAATTCGGGCGTATTACAGAAAGCCCGTGATCACAGGCTTGATCAGCCCTGTCCGGATTGCCCGTTACGGCGTCAATAAAGGTCGCCGCGCCCGGGATTCAAACGTTCACACGACAACTGTGGCGCACCACACGTTTCTTGAAGGAACCATGGAGGCCCTGATAGCGGTTGTACTCATGTCCCACACCGCTCACATACCCAGCCACCGGAAGCCCCGTCGCAGCGCTTCGAAAATCGCCCTGCGCGCCGGAGTTGCCGGTGGCGTCCTCAGCACCCTGGCAGTGGCCGGTGCGTCCGGTCCGGCGTTCGCCGCCGAGCCGGTGACCGAGACCATCGAGATGCCGACCATCACGGCGGACCTCTCCACTCAGGTCGCCCAGTCCGCGGACGCCACCCAGCAGGCCGCGAACTCGTACGCGCTGCAGGCCGAGCAGGACCTGGCCGTCGCAAAGGCCGCGAAGCAGGCCAAGGCGGACCAGGCCCTCGCGGAGAAGAAGGCGGAGGCCAAGAAGAAGGCCGAGGCCGAGGCGAAGCGCAAGGCCGAGGAAGCGCGTGCGTCGCGCTCCGCCGAGCGCACCACCCTCTCCACCGCCTCCTCCGCGGCCTCCCACGTCGCGGCCCCCGCCAGCGGCAGCGTCGCGTCCGTCATCGCGTTCCTGAAGGCGCAGCTCGGCGACGCGTACGTCATGGGCGGCACCGGCCCCAACTCCTGGGACTGCTCCGGCCTGACCCAGGCCGCGTTCGCGCAGGCCGGCGTCAGCCTGCCGCGCGTCTCGCAGGACCAGTCGACGGCCGGCACCCCCGTCTCCCTCGACAACCTGCAGGTCGGTGACCTCCTCTACTGGGGCGCCGCGGGCTCGGCGTACCACGTGGGTGTGTACATCGGTAACGGCCAGTACCTGGACGCCGCCAACCCCTCCAAGGGCGTTGTCATCCAGGACCTGTCCGGCTACCCGGCGAGCGGTGCGGTCCGCGTTCTCTGAGGTTCTCGCAGCGCATACACGCAGACACACATGAACGGCACAGGCCGTCGCTCCCTCCGCTCGGGGTGCGGCGGCCTTTGCCGTGCGTACGAGAAGGCCCGCGGGAAGGGCCGCGAACGGGCCTCAGCCCAGATCGAAGGTGTTCGGCAGGCCGAGCCGGAAGCGGGCCTCATCGACGCGCTTGAGGGGTTCGAGCTCGGGCGGCCGGTACAGCTCCCAGATCCGGCAGCGCTCGGCATCCGAATTGTCCCGGTCCAGGAGGGCGTTGACAGCCCTCCTGGCGGACTCGTTGGCGCCTTCCATCGTGGCGAGGTCCACGTCGGTACGGACGTAGTCCCCGGCGAGGAAGAGGTTCGGCACCGCGGTGCGGGCTGTGGGGCGCAGGTGCCAGGTGCCGGTCGGGTGGATGAACAGCGGTTCGCGGTTGCCGGGAGCGGGACCGCCGAGCCCCGTCACCGCCGGGTCCATGAACCAGGACAGCCGGTCCGCGTCCTCGATGAGCGCGCGCCCACTGTCGTTGACGCCGTCCTTGAGCTGCGCCCAGCACTCCTCCACGATTTCCTCGCGGGTGCACTCCCGCGCCCGCTTTCCATAGAGAATGCCGGGAACATCCCATTCCGAGATGATCGTCGAGACGCAGTCGACGACCCGCCCGTCGCCGTAGTCGGCGGCGAAGTCCCGCCCGTCCCAGAACTGCGCCTGGCCGATCGCCGTCACCGCCCACGGCGAGTCGAGGCAGTTGACGTGTCCGTGCACCAGCGGAACGGGCCGGCGCACATAGAACATGATCCCGGTCATCCAGTCCGTGCGGAGCCGGTCGCAGCGCGCGAGCTGCGGGTCGGCCGCACGCAGGGCGGCGCCCCAGGTGGGCCGAGCATGTTCGACGGGCATCGCCTGGACGTAGTAGTCGGCGGTGACGACGCGCTCGCGTCCGCCGTCGGGGTCGGTGATCCGGACGCCGGTGACGCGCCCGTCGGCGTAGAGCACCTCCCGTACGTCACTGGAGAACACGAACTCGACGCCGAGGGAGGCGAGGTGGGTGCGCCAGGGGTCGATCCACGCCTCGCTCGTGGGAGCGTTCAGTACGCGGTCGATGTCGGCGTCGGGCCCGTCGAGGCCGCGGCCGAGCAGTCCCCAGAGGATCAGCGCCTCGATGATGACGCGGCCGACCGTGCGGGTGGAGGCCTCCTGGGCGCGGGTGGCGACGAGGTTGCGGGTCTGGCCGATGCCGAGGAGCGTGCGGTACTCCTCGCTGAAGTCGCCGGCGCGGATGAAGTCCCACCACGGCACGGCCTCCCACTCGCCCTCGCGGCGGGCGTCGCAGCTGGTGAGATGGACGAGGAGGCGGTTCACGAAGTAGGCGACCTCATGCGCGGGGAGACGGGTCCCCGTGTCCAGGGCCGCCGTGATCTCGTCGCGCAGCCAGGTCGTCGTCAGATCGCCCACACGCGGTGGGGTCGTGGCACGCCGCAGAGGGAAGTGCAGGTCTGGGCGGCCCTCGTGGCGGGCGAAGAGTTCCTCGGTGGTGTTACGGAGATTGCCGCGCACACCGCCCGGACTGCCAGGGAACGGGATGCGGCGCATCGTGTCGGGCAGGTTCCGGTAAAAGCCGGGGAAGAAGCGGAAGCCGTGCTCGCCGGGGAGCGGCCTGCGGCCCCCCGAGGCCGAGCCCGGTACGTCCATGGATCGGGCCTTGCCGCCGAGGACGTCGTAGTACTCGTGGACCGTCACCGCGTAGCCGCGTTCGGCGAGTTCATGGGCCACCGAGAGGCCGGAGACGCCGCCGCCGAGGACGGCGACGCTGGTGCCGGCGACGGCGGTGCCGGCGGCCGCCGTGGCGCCGGCCGCCGTGGCGCCGGTCGCCGGCAGCGCGGCGGCCCCGACCGCGACGCCGGTGCCGGCCAGGATCCGTCTACGGGTCGGTCCGCCCGGTCCGGTGGAAGTGGTCATTCCCTGCCCCCTGACGCATGTGGCATGAATGCGTCAGGCTAGGGAGCCGGAGTGCGCCCGGTAACCCGGTGCGCGGCAGCGCCCACAGCACCCTCACATCGTCCGCACTTCAGCCCTTCGGGGACAATTCACCCATAGGGCCCCAACTGCCGCCCGGGATCTCCGTGTTGATGATCTCCGGTACGGAGGCGATCAGACCGGACATCGTCTCCAGGCCGGCCTTGAAGTGGTCGGAGCCCACGTGCGCGGCCCCCGCGTCCCCGTCCCGGAACCCCTCCAGGAGGACGTACTGGTTCGGGTCCTCGACACTGCGGGACCAGTCGAAGAAGAGGTTGCCCTCCTCGGCGCGCGTGGCGCGGGTGAACTCGGCGGTGTGCTCCAGCCAGGAGTCGGCGTACTCGGGCCGGGCGGTGAACTTCACGGCGATGAAAATCATGCATCCAGGGTGGCCCCCGCGGAGCGCGGGGGCCAAATCGGGCGAACGCCCGATCGTGGGAGTGCGTACGGGGCGTCGCCCGAACATCACGCCTTCGGCGCCACCTTGCTCAGGCCGTTGATGATGCGGTCCATCGCGTCGCCGCCCGTCGGATCGGTCAGGTTGGCGAGCATCTTCAGCGTGAACTTCATGAGCACCGGGTGCGACAGACCGCGCTGCGTCGCGATCTTCATGACCTTCGGGTTGCCGATGAGCTTCACGAAGGCGCGGCCCAGCGTGTAGTAGCCGCCGTAGGTGTCCTTGAGGACCTTCGGGTAGCGGTGGAGGGCGAGTTCGCGCTGGGCGTCGGTCGCGCGGGCGTGCGCCTGCACGATCACGTCGGCCGCGATCTGGCCGGACTCCATGGCGTACGCGATGCCCTCGCCGTTGAACGGGTTCACCATGCCGCCCGCGTCGCCGACCAGGAGCAGGCCCTTGGTGTAGTGCGGCTGGCGGTTGAAGGCCATGGGCAGGGCGGCGCCGCGGATCGGCATCGTCATGTTGTCCGGGGTGTAGCCCCAGTCCTCCGGCATCGAGGCGCACCAGGCCTTCAGGACCTCGCGCCAGTCGAGCTCCTTGAACGCGGCGGAGGAGTCGAGAATGCCGAGGCCGACGTTCGACGTGCCGTCGCCCATGCCGAAGATCCAGCCGTAACCGGGCAGCAGCCGGTCCTGGGCCCCGCGGCGGTCCCACAGCTCCAGCCAGGACTCCAGGTAGTCGTCGTCGTGGCGCGGCGAGGTGAAGTACGTGCGGACGGCGACGCCCATCGGGCGGTCGTCGCGCCGGTGCAGGCCCATCGCGAGGGACAGCCGGGTCGAGTTGCCGTCCGCGGCGACGACGAGGGGCGCGTGGAAGGTGACTTCGCGCTTCTCCTCACCGAGCTTGGCGTTGACGCCGGTGATGCGGCCCGTGCGGTCGTCGATGATCGGGGCGCCGACGTTGCAGCGCTCGTACAGGCGCGCGCCCGCCTTCTGCGCCTGCCGGGCGAGCTGCTCGTCGAAGTCGTCGCGCTTGCGGACGAGTCCGTAGTCCGGGTAGGAGGCGAGATCCGGCCAGTCCAGCTGGAGCCGGACGCCGCCGCCGATGATCCGCAGGCCCTTGTTGCGCAGCCAGCCCGCCTCTTCGGAGATGTCGATGCCCATCGACACGAGCTGCTTGGTGGCCCGCGGGGTGAGGCCGTCGCCGCACACCTTTTCCCTGGGGAACGCGGTCTTCTCCAGAAGGAGGACGTCGAGTCCGGCCTTGGCCAGGTAGTACGCGGTCGTCGAACCGGCTGGCCCGGCCCCGACGACGATCACATCTGCGCTGTGCTCGGAGAGGGGCTCGGTCACGGCGGGTTCTCCCGAAGACTCGAAATCTGCGTGCCGCGCGGCACCGGATGTGGGCAGTCTATGCAGCGGTACTGATCACCCAGTCGAAGGGCCGCCCTGTGAACCGAGCTCTGCCTGATGTACAGCTGCGCGTCCCCACGGACGAGGACGCCTTCGCCTGGCACCGCGTCTTCGACGACCCGGAGGTCATGGAGTTCCACGGCGGGGCCGCTGCCGAGCTGTCCGTGTACGAGGAGCTGACCGCCCGGCAGCGCCGGCATGACGCGGAGCGCGGCTTCTGCCTGTGGACGATGACCGACACGGACGGCGACGTCATCGGCTTCACGGGCGCGCAGCCCTGGCCGCACGCCTGGGGTCCGGCGGGCGAGATCGAGATCGGCTGGCGGCTCGGGCGGGCGCACTGGGGCCGCGGCTACGCGACGGCGGCCGCCCTGGCGACCGTGGAACGCGTACGGGCCGCGGGTGTACGGAGCGTGGTGGCGATGGTCGACTCGCGCAACGAGCGGTCGGTGGCGGTGACACGGCGCCTCGGCATGGAACCCGCCGAAACGTTC
This sequence comes from Streptomyces sp. NPDC055140, assembly GCF_053607285.1. Classification (NCBI taxonomy): domain Bacteria; kingdom Bacillati; phylum Actinomycetota; class Actinomycetes; order Kitasatosporales; family Streptomycetaceae; genus Streptomyces; species Streptomyces sp. NPDC055140. Next base: position 42,817 of record NZ_JBSGTG010000024.1, read on the forward strand.
ACCGTCCCGGGTGACCCGCGTACGGGCCTCTGCTTCAGGCTCGCGCTGTAGGTCCCTTCGGGCTCGCCTCGTCAGCCCTGCCGCTTCCGGTCGGGGGTCCGGCGGAGCTACCCTTCGGGTACCGCTGGGGGTGAAGTCTGTGCGTATTACACCCAAGACGCCCGAAGTGCGCGTACCGAAGTTCGTCGGTCTGATGGCCGTCGACGCGCGCGAGGCTGCGGCGGCGCGCGGCGTGCGGCTGGCCGCGCCCGACCGCCCCGACTTCCGTCTCACCGTGGTCGACTACGTCGTGCGCCAGTACCCGCTGCCCGACACCGAGGTGCCCCGCGGCGCCGTCGTCACCGTCTGGTTCGACCTGGCGGACGGCGAGGGCCACGGCGGCTCCGGGGTGAACGAGCCCCGCATGCCGGGGCCGCGCGGCGGCGGGCTGCAGCGCGAACTGGACGAGCCGGGCGAGACGTACACGGTGGTCGGCATGTAGTCGTCGGCACGTAGCGGCCGGCGCCTACGACCGGCCGTGACCGTCGTGGCGCCCGGCCGGAGTCAGTTCGTCAGGCGCCAGGACTCCAGGCCGGTCCGGTACATCCTCTTCAGGTCGGCCCACACGTCCTGCTGCCCCACGAGGAAGATCGTGTACTCGGTGCCGTCCTCGGCGACGTACGACTGGTCGATGCCGTGCATCGTCCGGCCGCCCTCGTCGCGGTAGGTGTACTCCCAGATCGCGCCTGGCCGCCCCTGGAAGGTGTTCCGGCGCAGGTCGATCCGCTGGTAGTCCTGCTTCTTCTTGTCCTCCTCGGCATGCTTCTCCATGTTGAGGACGTTGTCGTACGAGGTGTAGCCCGCGTCCGGGATGACGCCGATGAGGTAGTGCTCGGCGCCGGTGCTGCCCGCGTAGGTGATCTGGCTGCCGTTCTCCACGCCCTGGCGCGACCACACGTCGGGGATCACGAAAGAGAAGCCCATGGGGTCGACGGCCTTGCGGTAGCCGGACGGAACGGTCACGTCCGGGGTCGTGCTCGGCGTGGTGTCCGTGGCCCGGTCCGGCGTCGCACTCGGTGTGGGGCTCGGCACCGGGGTCGGCGTCTGCGACGTGGCGGGCTGCTCGGTGCCGACGGCGGGCTTGTCGTCGCGGCCCGCCTTGTCGTCCTTGCCGCCGTGGTCCTGGAGCAGCAGCACCCCGGCCGCCACGCCGCCCCCGATGACGAACGCGCCGGCGATGGTGGCGACCCAGATCCCGGCGCGGCGCGGCGACTTGGCCGGCGCGGCGGCCGGCTGCACGCCTAGCTGGAAGGTGCGCGGGTCGTACAGAGCAGCGGGGGCGGGGGCGGGCCCGGGGGGAGGCGTGGGGGTGGGCACCGGAGCGGCGGTGGCCGTCGGCAGGGCGGCCGCCACGGCGGGGTTCGGCGGGTCGTTGGGGGCGGGCGGTTCGTTGGGCGCTTCCGGCGCGGTAGGCGCCTGAACGGGAGCCGCCGACGCGCGATGCGCCTGCACAGGGGCATCCGGCGCAAGGGCATCCGGCGCAAGCCCGAACGCCCCCGGCGGCACCTGCGGTTCCGGGACGATCCCGGTCCGCGCCCCCGCCATCTGCATCAGATACGGCGCGAGAAACGCCGCCGCGAACACCCACAGCAGCCCGAACAGGAGCGCCTCCGCCAGGCCGAGGCCCACGCCGGCGCTGCCCGTGCCGCTGCCGCCGAGGTCGGACGCGGCCCCGGTGGCCCTCACACCGAGGCCGCCGAGCGCGCCGAGCAGCAGGAACAGACCGAGGAAGATCCCGGCGGAAAGGAGCTGCTCGCGACGGTCGGCCGACCGTCGGGCCGCCATCACGCCCACGGTCAGCGCGCAGACGGTGCCGAGGGCCAGCGCCCCCACGACCGCCCACGAGTTGGTGACGTCGCCGAGCTCGGAGAGGCCGAACGACTGGTGCTGATACCCGCCCCCGTACGTCGAACTGCCGCCCGCCTCGAAGGAGATGGGCGCGCCCCAGCCGAGGCCGAGCGCCATGGCGCCGAGGTTGGGCAGCACGAGCAGGGCGACGACCAGCGGCGACAGGTCGGCCTGGCCGAGGTCGGACACGTCGGAGGCATCGCCCAGGTCGTCGATCTGGGCGACGCTGATGAACGCGGCGATCGAGCAGATCACGAGGACGACGGCGAGGGCGCGCAGTGCCGTCCCGGTGGCCCGCACCAGCGCCAGCGCCGCCGGCCGGGCTGCGAGCCACTGGGCCAGGTCGTCGCGGTGCAGCATTCCCGCGGCGACGGCGAGCGAGATGAGGAGCGCGCCGAGCGCGGCGAGCACGGGTGACGACGAGATCCGTACGCCTTGGATCGAGGGCTGCGCGAACAGGCCGAGTACGAGAACGCCGACGGTCACCAACAGGGCGACACGCAGGGCGGCTTCGAGCCCGGGAGTACCGGGTCCGGGCGTGCCGGGGACGGGGTGGCCGCCGGGGACGGCCGGGCTCGTCGCGCGGGCCCGGAGTCGTGAGCGCAGGACGCGTACGCCGATCCAGAGCGCCAGGATCCACAGGGCGGTGACGGTGAGAGGGACGAGGGAGAGCGCGGCGCCGCCGCTGAGCTCCGCGCCCATGTCACCGCCGCCGGAGCCGAACGGCGAGTCCCCGCCGCCGAAGGGCGAGGAGCCGCCGGAGGCCGACACCTCGAAGCCGCCGCCGAGCGACTGGAGCAGCAGCGCGAGCGAGATCCGCATCCGGTCCCCGAACCCGACGACGACATAGCTGCCCTGCCCGTACGAAGGGATGGCGAGGGCGACGGCGGCGATCACCAGGAGTCCGACGGGCCACAGCGCGGCCTGCGCCGAGCCGGCCCAGTCGCCGCGGAAGGCGCGCCCGAAGAAGGCTCCGACGGGCGAGGGCCCGCCGGGGGCGAACGCGGGCGGCGGCGGGGCGGCGGGCGGCGCGAGCGGCGGAGCGGGCGGCTGACCAGGGGGCGCCGCCGGAGGAGCCGCGGGCCCCTGAGCCGTAGGCTCGCGCTCCGGCGTTCGTTCCCGCCCGCACTTCATGCAGAAGCGGGCCTCGTCGGGAGCCTGGGCTCCGCAGTGCGGGCAGAACGACGCCATGGGAAAATGCTCCGTCATCCGGGAAAGTCGTACCGTCACCAGGGGTGACCGGCTGTCACCACGTACTCAACGGACACATCTTTCCCGGTGACCGGTTCCCCGTGGCGGGGATTCGGCACAACGGACGGGCACGGAACGGGAATTGAGGGCCCGCTACTTCAAAGCCCGCTACTTGACGCCCCGGTGCAGCGCCACGACGCCGCCCGTCAGGTTGCGCCAGGCCACGTCCGACCAGCCGGCCTTCTGGAGGCGGGCCGCGAGCGCCGGCTGGTCGGGCCAGCTGCGGATCGACTCGGCGAGGTAGACGTACGCGTCCGGGTTCGAGGACACGGCGCGGGCCACCGGCGGCAGGGCCCGCATCAGGTACTCGGTGTAGACGGTGCGGAACGGCGCCCACGTCGGCTGCGAGAACTCGCAGATCACGACGCGCCCGCCGGGCTTCGTCACCCGGTACAGCTCGCGCAGCGCCGTGTCCGTGTCCTGCACGTTCCTGAGGCCGAAGGAGATGGTCACGGCGTCGAAGGTGTCGTCCTTGAACGGCAGCTTCGTCGCGTCGCCCGCGGTGAACGGCATCCACGGGTGCCGCTTCTTGCCGACCTGGAGCATCCCGATCGAGAAGTCGCAGGGCACGACATAGGCGCCGGCCTGCGCGAACGGCTGCGAGGACGTCGCCGTACCGGCCGCGAGGTCGAGGACCTTCTGCGCGGGCCGCGCGTCGACGGCCTTCGCGACCTCCTTGCGCCACAGCCGTGCCTGGCCGAGCGAGAGCACGTCGTTGGTGAGGTCGTACCGGTCCGCCACGTCGTCGAACATCGAAGCGACTTCGTGCGGCTGCTTGTCCAGGGATGCGCGGGTCACGCGTCCATTGTGGCAGTACGCCCCCGGGCAGGCGTCAGCGGCGCCGGTACACCAGGCGACCTTCGATGACCGTGGCCACACAGCTGGCCGGGCCGAGCCGCGCGAGCGAGGCGCGGTCCGGCACGTCGAACACGGCGAACCTGGCCGGTCCGCCCACGACCAGCGGCGGCAGCAGGACGAGCGGCACCGGCGAGAAGGACACCGGCCCCGGCTGGTTCGGCGGGCGCTGCCCGATCGCGAGTCCGGCCCTGCGCACCGCGTCCACCACGGCGCGGGAGCGCAGCTCCCCGGCCACGGCGACCGTGCCGTGCGCGAACAGCTGCTGGATGCCGCGCCGCGCGCTGGCCCCGACCCGGGACGGATCGGCACGGAAGATCTCCCGCGCGCGCTCCCCGACGACCGGCCGCGTGCCGAACTCGTCGGCCTCGCGCGGGTCCGGGTGGTACGTGCCTTCGAGGATCTCGGGCCCGTACGGGTTGAGCAGGCCGGGCGTGAGGATGCCGGGCCACCGCCGCACCCGTGCCTGCGGGCGGACGGCGGCGAGGTCCTCGTACGGGCCGAGGGCGGCGACGGACGCCCCGTCGACCAGGACCGCGGCCTCGGGCGAGGCCTCGGCCACGTGGATCGTCAGCAAATGAGCCTCAGTTGGTGGAGACGAGCTTCAGCTCGGGGTGTGCCGTGCCGCCCTCGATCGCGGTGGACGAGATGTGCGACTGGACGCGGTCGTCGACCGGGTCGTTCGCCGGGTCGTCGTGCACGACGAGGTGCTCGTACGTCGTGGCGCGCTGCGCGGGGACGCGGCCCGCCTTGCGGATGAGGTCGATGATCTCCAGGCGGTTCGAGCGGTGCTTGGCACCGGCCGAGGAGACGACGTTCTCCTCCAGCATGATCGAACCGAGGTCGTCGGCGCCGTAGTGCAGCGACAGCTGTCCGACCTCCTTGCCGGTGGTCAGCCAGGAGCCCTGGATGTGGGCCACGTTGTCGAGGAAGATCCGCGCGATGGCGATCATCCGCAGGTACTCGAAGAGCGTCGCCTGCGTGCGGCCCTTCAGGTGGTTGTTCTCCGGCTGGTACGTGTACGGGATGAAGGCGCGGAAGCCGCCCGTGCGGTCCTGTACGTCGCGGATCATGCGGAGGTGCTCGATGCGCTCGGCGTTGGTCTCGCCGGTGCCCATCAGCATCGTGGACGTCGACTCGACGCCGAGGCGGTGGGCCGCCTCCATGATCTCCAGCCAGCGCTCGCCGGACTCCTTCAGCGGGGCGATCGCCTTGCGGGGGCGGGCCGGGAGGAGCTCGGCGCCGGCGCCCGCGAAGGAGTCGAGGCCGGCCGCGTGGATGCGCTCGATGGCCTCCTCCACGGACACCTTGGAGATGCGGGCCATGTGCTCGACCTCGGACGCGCCGAGGGAGTGGATGACCAGCTGGGGGAACGCCTGCTTGATGGCGGAGAAGTGCTTCTCGTAGTACTCGACGCCGTAGTCCGGGTGGTGGCCGCCCTGGAACATGATCTGCGTGCCGCCGAGTTCGACGGTCTCGGCGCAGCGGCGCAGGATGTCGTCGAGGTCGCGCGTCCAGCCCTTGGCGGTGTCCTTGGGCGCGGCGTAGAAGGCGCAGAACTTGCACGCCGTCACGCAGACGTTCGTGTAGTTGATGTTCCGCTCGATGATGTACGTCGCGATGTGCTCGGTGCCGGCGTACCGGCGGCGCCTGATCGCGTCGGCGGCCGCGCCGAGCGCGTGCAGGGGAGCGTCGCGGTAGAGGTCGAGCGCCTCTTCGGGGGTGATGCGTCCACCCGCGGCGGCACGGTCGAGGACGGGCTGAAGGTCGGCCTTCTCGGTCACCGGGGTCCCTTTCGCGGGGTCAATGGACGGACCGATCCAGCCTACGCCAGCTCTTCCGGCTGCCCGAGACCAGGCGCCCCGACCCGCCCCGACCCACCCCGCCCGCCCGCCCGCCGGGTCAGCGGACCGGCCGTGTCGTGACCAGGACGTAGTCGAAGTACAGGGGGTCGCCCTCGTCGTCGGTGGGGTACTCGTAGGAGCTGTTGTTCGCGAAGGTGGTCTTGAGCTCCGGCAGGAGATACGTCCCGTAGTCGTCGTCGTACTCGACCTCGTGCCCGCGCTCCTCGATCTGCTCCACCAGCTCCTCGCTGGGGGTGCGGAACACGTCCAGACCGTCGAAGGTCACGTTGATGTCGGCGTCCTCCTTGCGGAAGCGCCAGAGTTCGACACTGGCCAGTGCCCGGTCCTCCGGGAAGAACAGGACGAACTGGAACCTGGAGTCCTCCAGCGTCAGCACGTACTGGCCCGGCGGCTGCTCGGCACCCGCCTGATGGCTGACGGTGGCACCCAGATCCCGGGCGATGTCCATCGCCTCACCGAAGGGCATGCCGAACCGGAACGGGGCAACGCCGGCGTTCGGCCGAATCTCGACATCCATGTTCTCTCCCCTTTACCGCTTCTACCGCTTGACAACTGGCCGTCTCACCGAAGCAGTTCGGCCGTGTCGATGCTCCAGCCGCGCTTGGTGAGCATGTCCTTGAGGTTCTTGTTGTCCTTGAGGCTGTTGACCATATCTTCGATGTGCGAGTCGTATTTGCCGGGGAACCTGCGCTTGATGTCATCGATATCCATGCGCATTGCCTCGGTGATACGCCCCTGGTCCACCAGTTCCCGCTGCCTCATGTGCCACGCCTGCGTCTGCAGGTCGCTGCCGGTGCTGTAGAGGGAACGGTGGTCGTCGTACTCCATACGGATGGACGGACCGCTGCGGACCTGCTGCTTCTTGTGTGGTTTCCCGGCCCGGTAGAAGCCCGGGTCCGTGATGTTCTTCCACGCCGTCTTCGGCGGGATGTGGTTGACCTCCATATCGATGGTGGAGACCCGGTTCCCGTTCTTGTCCTTGAGGTTCGCCGGGAGCTGTCCGCCGTACCAGCCGCCCTTTTCCGTGCACCCCTTGGCAATCAGCCCTTCGGGGTCCATCCGCGTATGGGGATTGCCGACGTACGCGGCCGGGTTCGGCGCCGGGACCAGGCCCAGCGGGTCCGCCGAGACGTAGCGGGCCGTCTCCGGGTCGTAGTGCCGGAAGTAGTTGTAGTGCAGGCCGGTCTCCGGGTCGTCGTACTGACCCGGGAAGCGGAGCGGGGTGTAGGCGTCGGCCTCGCGGTTCCAGGCCGTGATGCCCCAGAGGGTGGAGCGTTTGTACCAGGCGATCTCGCCCTGTTCGTCGACGAGCTCGGTGGGCGTGCCGACCAGGTCGGTGACGATGGCGAAGAACCGGCTGTCCATGTCCGGCTGGGCGGCGTCCGGTGTGAGCCGGCGTTCGAGCTGGGAGATCGGGCGGTAGCCCTCGTAGTCCCAGGTCAGCGTCACACCGGTCACGTCGTCCGTCTGCTCGGCGAGCACCGGGCCGTCCCAGGAGAAGCGAACCGTCGACTCGGCCTCGGTGGTCCGTCCGTCGGGCGCCATGCGGTACTTGGCGGTGCGGCGGCCGAGCGGGTCGTAGGTGTAGCGCCACACCACGCCGTCGGGGGTGGTGCAGGACACCAGGCGGTCCTCGGCGTCCCACGCGTAGCGCCAGGTGTCGGGGCCGCGCGACAGGCGCCGCTTCTGGCGCAGGACGACCCGTCCCGCGGCGTCGTACTCGTAGCGCACGTCGCCCGCGCGGAGGATGCGCGTCCCGTCGTAGTCCCGTTCGCCGCGGCTCTCCGTGTGCCGGGCACGGTCGGGCCACTGGGCGCTGGTCTGGTTTCCCGTGGTGTCGTAGGCGTAGGCCTCGGACCAGTCGCCCGCGCTGACGCCGAGGGGTCTGCCCAGCGGGTCGAGCTCGAACTGCGTGGTCAGGCCGGTCAGCTGGTCGGTCGCCGAGGTCAGCAGGCCGTCGGCGCGGTAGCCGTACGCCCGTGAGCGGACCGTGCGCCGCGCGGTGGAGACCGACTGGGACGTGAGGCGCCCGATCGCGTCCCATCCCGAGGCGAGCGTGACGGGCGCGTCGGCCGGCCCGAACGTGCGCTGGAGTTCCCGGCCCATCTCGTCGCGCGTGTAGGTGAGCGTGCGGCCGGAGCCCTCGACGCGCGTGCGGTTGCCCCCGGCGTCGTAGGCGTACGTGGCCACGGCCCCGGTGGGTGTCGTGCGCGACGTCAGCTCGCCGTGCGCGTCGTAGCCGAGCCGCAGGGTGCGTCCGTCGACGGTCTCCGCGACGAGGCGCCCCATCGCGTCCCGCTCCAGCGTGAGGGTGGACGTCGGCGACACGGCCCGGGTCATTCGGTCCCCCGCGTCGTAGGAGAAGTGGGTGACGACCCCGGCGACGTCCTTCGACAGCGCGTTGCCCACGGCGTCGTAGACCGTCGTGATCCGCTCGCCGAGCGGCGTCGTGCGGGTGAGGAGACGGCCTGCGGCGTCGTGCTCGTACGTGGTGGTGCGGCCGTCGAAGTCGGTCTCGGACACCGGGAGTCCGGACGCTCCGTAGACGTAACTCCACGTCCTGCCCTGTGGGTTGAGGACGCCCGTGACCCGCAGCTCGGTGTCGTGGGAGAACTCGTAGCGCGCCCCGTCGGGGCCCGTGCGGGCGGTGAGCTGGTCGAACCAGGCGTACTCGAACCGGACGACGGAGCCCAGCGGGTTCGTGTACGAGAGGCAGTTGCCCTCGTCGTCCCACGTCCACGACTCGCTCGTCCCGTCCGGGGCGACGCGCCGCGTGAGCCAGCCGTCCGTCGTCCACTCCAGGCGGGTGACGGATCCCGCCGGGTCGACGGACTCGCAGGGCCGGGCGAAGGCGTCCCGCCGCACCGTGTACACGGCGCCCTGCGGATCGGTGACCGAAAGCGTCACGCCCGCCTGGTCGTTGGTGCGCAGCTCCGTGTCACCGGTGGGGTAGGTCGCCGTGGCGACAGCGCCTGCGGCGTCGTACGTGAACGTGGTCGACGTCCCGTCGGGTGCGGTGATCGCGGTCCGGTTGCCGAACGCGTCGTAGGTGTGGCGCCACACCGTGCCGTCCGGGCCCGTCATCGTCTCCGGCTGGTGCAGGGCGTTGTACGTGGCCGACGACCGGCGCCCGTCCGGGAAGTGCACCGTGAGCAGATTGCCTGCATCGTCGTACGTGAACGTGGCCGTGCTGCCGAGTTCGTCGGTACGGGAGATCAGGTTGTCGTAGCGGTCCCACTCGAAGTGGACGGTGTTGCCCAGCGGGTCGGTCTCGGACACGGTCTGGCCGAGCGTGTTGAGGCGGGTCACGGTGATGGCGCCCGTGGAGTCCCTGAACCGGGTGACGCGCTCGGCGAGGTCGTAGTCGAAGCGCGAGGAGAGCGCGCCGTCCGGGCCGACGGTCTCCACGACACGGCCCGCGGCGTCGTAGACGTAGGTGTAGGCGTGGCCGTTGCGGTCGGTCCACGACGTCACGCGGTGCTCGTCGTCGTACGTGAAACGCAGCGGGGCTCCGGAGGAGTTGGTGACCGTCTCCAGGTCCCGTGCCGCGTCGTACCCGAACGAGGTGACGCGGACCGGGCCCTCCGGGGTCCGCAGGTCGAGGGCGGTGACCCGGCCGAGCCCGCGGTCGGTGGTCACCTTCACGTGGTAGCCGCCCTCGTGGAGGACGGTCGCGGGCAGGCCCTCGTCGTCGCGGACGATCTGCACGGCGTTGCCGTTGCGGTCCTCGAGCTCGCGCAGCCAGTAGAGGCCGGAGGTGTACGGGTTGCCGGTGAAGCGGCGTGTAAGGCCGGAGCGCACCTCGCTCACGGAGTAGGTGACTTCGCCGAGGACCGACCGCTCGACGTAGGTGAGCGGAATGCGGTCGCCCTCCAGCGGCAGGACCTCTTCGTCCGGGTCGCGGGGAAGCGCCGGGTAGACGAGGACGGAGCCGTCCTCGCGGGCCCACAGCGCGCCGGTGCCGTGCAGTTCGAGGCGTTCGTCGAGCGTGGAGGCCCAGCTCGCCCCGAAGCAGTGGCCGTAGCGGTAGCTGGATATGTGCGTGCGCCGCAGCACCAGCGGCAGCACACCGGGCAGGGCCAGGTCCGTCTGGCTCAGGACCATCTCGCCGCTCGCCACGTCGACCGGGTCGGTCTTGCAGCGGCGCCGCAGCAGGGCGACGGCCTTCTCCCGCGCGCTGTCCAGCGCCGTACGCATCGACCCCGGGCGACGCTTGCCCCCGCCGTACGGCTTGTGCCTGCCGTCGTCGCCGTCTTTGCCGCCCTTGCCGGACGCGATGGCCTTTATCCGGGCCCGGATGTCGTGGTCGGTGTTCTTGTGGTGCTTGGACGTGGCCCGGATGCCCTCGGTGACCTCGTCCCGTACGTGCTTGACGACCCGGCCGAACGCCTTCTCGGTGCCCTTGAGCGCGCCGTGGAGCATCGAGTCGAAGGCCTGGGTGAAGGGGTCACGGCCCTTGCTCTTGCCGAAGGCCGTCCTTGCGCGGGTCAGGGACGGCATGGAGAAGCTGTGCATGTCGCCGCCGCGGCGCACCAGGTTGTCGGCGCCGCTCTTGTACGCGACGTGGTCGATGTGGATGTCGTCGCCGGTGCCGCCGCCTCCGCCGCCACCCCCGCCTCCGGCGGAGGCCAGCGCCATGTGGTCCTTGCCGCCGCCGTGGTGTCCCCCGCCGCCCTTGCCGCCGTCGCCGCCGGGGTCCATGGTCTCGGGCGGCAGAGACAGCGCGTCCGACGCCAGGTCGAGGGCGACGTCCTCGGCCATCTTCTCCAGCTTCTTGGAGACCGGCTCGGTGACCTTCGCGAGGAGCTGGGAGACGATCTCCTCGGCGGCCTCCTTGACGATCCGCCGGGCCACCTCGCGCATCGCCGTCACCTCGGCGGCGCCGATCAGCGCCGAGAGTCCGCCGGTGACCACGGCGAGGCCGGCCGAGATACCGACCGAGGCGGCCATCACCCCGAGTTCGATCTCGGCCTTCGTCTTCATGCCGAAGACGACGTCCGCGACCACGTCACAGGCGTCCGCGAACAGCCGGGCCAGTTTGGGCAGTTCGTCCAGATGCCCGGCCTTCACCTTCCCCCAGTGCTTCTCCAGGGCATCGACCGCGTACCCCGAGCTGGAGGCGAGCACCTGAGCGATCTCCTGGTGCGCGGACGCCCCATGGCCCTCGAACTGCTCGGCGAACTCCCGCAGGGCCGTGGCCATTTCGCGGTAGTCGTCCTCGTCCACGTTGGGCCAGTTGATCCCGATGAAGTCGAGGACCTCATCCAGCCAGCCGGGCAGTACGTAGCCCATCCCCCGTCATCCCCCTGTTTCGCCATCACCCGTAGTGGCAACCACTGTTCGAACAGACGATGACCTTAGACGCCGCGGTTCCCCACCGGACTTCACCCGGGATCAGGCGGCGTACGCCCCCATCAGCACGCCGGCGAAGGCGCCCGCGATCAGGAACGGGCCGAACGGGATCGCGGTCCGCCGCCCCGCCCGCCGCAGCGCCACGAGCACACCCCCGTACAGCGCCGCGAACAGGAACCCGGCGAACGTTCCGATGAGCAGCAGGCCCCAGCCGTACCAGCCGAGCACCGCACCCAGTCCGACGGCCAGTTTCACGTCCCCGAATCCCATCCCGGCGGGGTGGATGAGGAAGAGCACGAGGTAGCCGCCGCCGAGTGCGGCCGCGCCGAGCAGGGACGTGCGCCAGGCGCCGCCGGGCTCGGGCAGCAGCGCGGCGAGCCCGAGCAGGGCGAGGGCGGCCGCGGCGAGCGGCAGGGTCAGCACGTCGGGCAGCCGCTTCACCCTGGCGTCGACCACCGCGAGCAGCACTCCCACGGGCGCGAGCAGCAGCCAGGCCGCGAGTTCGGGGCGAGCGCCGGTCGCGGCGGCGAGGGCGGCACAGACGAGAGCGGTGGCGAGGGAGACGAGAGCGGTGCGGGGCCCGTACCGGGTACCGTCCGCGCACCGGGCACGCCCGAGCCAGCCGCCCGCAAGGCCGCCGATGGGATGTCCGGCGGGGCACACGGCCCGCCAGTCCTCGCCGGGCTCGACGGAGAACCGGTAGGCGGCACGAGGCACAAGTCCTCCGGCGACCACACCCCAGAAGACAGCCCCGACGACCAACAGCAGGTCCACATCCACGCCTCGCACCCTACGTACTCCCCCGGGAGCCCGTCAGGCGTCAGCTCCGAGGTGAAGCTCGAGGCTGAATTCGGCGTCTCGCGCGTGACGGTCCGCAAGGCCACCGCCGCCCTGCGCGCGGAAGGGCTGATCGTCACCACTCCCGGCATGGGCTCCTTCGTCGCCGGCAAGGGCGACACGTAGCGTCAGGGAGATCGCGTACGACGCCCAAGAACTGACCGGCCCTCCGCGGCCTCGCCGCACGCCCCCGGCTCAGCCGCCCACCCGCCCCAGGCGCGCCTTCGGGTTGCCCGCCTCCGGATACTCCGACGTGTACACCAGCACCTTCCCCTCCAGCCGTAGATGCACGGTGTGGGCGGACGACGCGCACGTTCCGGGGTTCGACTCGGCGGCCTCTCCCCCAGCCACCAGCTCCTTGCCCGTGGCCGACTTCAAGGTGAGTACGTCGACACAGTTGATGCCCAGCGGATCGGTCGACGTCACCGTGCCGACCTTCTGCCCCGGCCTCGCCTGCCGCACCTCGACATCGAAGGTGCCGAACGGAACCCCGGCCTGCACCACCTTGCCGTGCCACTTGCCGAGATAGCCGGACGGGACCTGCCCGCCGGACGGCGTGGCCGCGGGCGGCCTCCCACCCGTGTCCGAGCCGCCTTGCGAGTCCGAATCCCCCGGCAGCAGGTCGAAGAGGAAGGCCGAGCCCAAGGTGACCGCGGCAAGGGCGCCCGCGACTCCCAGAGCGACCGTACAACTGAGCCTGCGCCCACGCCCGTTGACGCCCGGCAGGGACGTCGCGGCCACGCTGACGGAGACCTTCCCGGCTCCCGGCACCTCAGTGCGCGGCGCCGGCACGGCGGAGTCGGCGGGCACGTAGGTCTGCGGGGCCGGAGGCGCGTACGCGGGATCGGGCGGCCCGAACACCCCGGCGGGCGCCCCCGCCGCGTCCGACGGCCAGCCGACCGAGGGCCTGCTGAAGCCGACGGGACCAGAGCGCTCGGCGACACCCGCCGGCGCCGCGCCCTCCAGGTCCAGGAGTGCCACCGCGCTGCGCCCCACCTGCTCCACCAGCGCGCCCGGCAGCCACCCCGCCGCCACGAGCCGGGCCGCGCCCTGCGGGGCGAGAGCGCTCACCACCTCGTCAGGGGTGGGTCGCGCGGCCGGGTCCTTCGCCAGGCACGCGGCGGCGACGTCGCGCAGCTCCCCGCGCGCCAGGCCGAGTTCGGGCTCCTCGTGCACCACCTTGTAGAGGAGCGCGGCGGACGAGTCCCCGGAGAAAGGGGACGTGCCGGTCACCGCGTAGACCAGGACCGCGCCGAGGGAGAAGACGTCGGCGGCGCCCGTGACGCCCTTGCCGAGGATCTGCTCGGGCGCCATGTATCCGGGCGACCCGATCGAAACGCCGGTGGAGGTGAGGGAGGCGGTGCCGTCGGTGGCGCGGGCGATGCCGAAGTCGATCAGGCGCGGGCCGTCCACGGTGAGCAGCACGTTCGACGGCTTCACGTCGCGGTGGACGAGCCCGAGACCGTGCACCGCCACCAGCGCCTCGGCGAGGCCCGCGCCCAGGACCCGTACGGAGTGGTCGGGCAGGGCGCGTTCCTTCACGGCCTGCGCGAGGGAGGGGCCGGCCACGTACCCGGTCGCCACCCACGGCACGGACGCCTCCGGGTCGGCGTCGAGAACCGGCGCCGTCCAGGCGCCCCCGACACGGCGCGCGGCGTCGACCTCGCGCCTGAAGCGCGCCCGGAACTCCTCGTCGAGCGCGAAGTGCGGATGGACGACCTTCACGGCGACGGTGCGGCCTCCGGCGCTGCGCCCCAGATAGACGCGGCCCATTCCGCCCGAACCGAGCCTTCCGAGCAGCCGGTAGGGCCCGATCGTGGTCGGTTCGCCGGCTTCCAGCGGCTGCATGGCCTGGCCTCCCCCTGTGCCCACGCTCCAGTCGGGCCAGGGTAGTCCTCCCCCGTCACGGCACCCCGGATGCCACCGCTCGACGGAACGCATCCCTCCGATATCCGCGTGCCCGCCGTATTCAAAACGTTCACCGGTGAAATTCCTGACGTTCACAGTCGATCGCAACCGAACGGCCCGTTGTTTCCCGGATAGCCGGAATTGCCCCGCAGGCGAGAGGGGCGGAACGCAGAAGGCGTACGCGAATTCCCGCGGGGGAATTCCCGTACGCCTTCCGAGGCCGGCGGAGCTACCGCGTCACGGCTGCAGCAGATCGACCCGGACATCGGCCGCGAAGCCGGTCGTCGGACCCACCCGGCGGGCGAACTCCGTGACGCCCTCCAGCTGCCGCGCGCCGAAGCGGAAGTCGAGCGTCGTGAAATAGCGCTCGAGGACCTGCTCGTCGAAGACCTCCCAGCGGGAGGCCTGCTCGGCGACCTTGGTGACCTCTTCCAGGGACACGTCCCGGGAGGCGAGGAACGCCTCGTGCACCTTGCGCGTGATGAGCGGCTCGCGCTCCGCGTAGTCCTTGCGGGCGGCCCACACGGCGAAGACGAACGGCAGTCCCGTCCACTCCTTCCACAGGGCGCCCAGGTCGTGGACCTGGAGCCCAAGGCGCGGCGCGTCGTGGAGGTTGGCGCGCAGGGCCGCGTCCCCGATGAGCACGGCCGCGTCCGCGTCCTGCATCATCAGGCCCAGGTCGGGCGGGCACGTGTAGTAGTCGGGCTGTACGCCGAAACGGTCGGCGAGCAGCAGCTGCGCGAGCCGTACGGACGTGCGCGAGGTGGAGCCGAGCGCGACCCTGCGCCCGTCGAGCTGGTCGAGAGGTACCTGCGAGACGATCACGCACGACATCACCGGGCCGTCGCAGCCGACCGCGAGGTCGGGGAAGGCGACGAGCTGGTCGGCGGCCTTCAGGAATTCGACGAGAGTGATGGGCGCGATGTCGAGGTCGCCCTGGACGAGGCTCTCGCTGAGCTTCTCCGGGGTGTCCTTCGTGAGCTCGAGGTCGAGGAGCGTTCCCGTCCTGGCAAGTCCCCAGTACAGGGGCATGCAGTTGAGGAACTGGATGTGGCCGACTCGTGGCCGGTTGCGCTGCGGGGTCTCGGGAGAATTGTCCACATCGCGAGGCTAGACCCCATGCGGTACGGTGCAGGCTTCAGGGTCCCCGAGTCGCCCCTGTCAACCCTTTGACGCCCCGTATCAAACCTCCGGGTGACGTGATCTTGCCCTCTATTGCATTCCGGTGCCTGCGTGCTAGGCTCACCGCCAAGTTGCAGTTTGGTTTCCCTTGCAGTACAGAGCCTGCGGAGCATGTGACCGCGGGCTCTCGTCGTATTCAGACTTTTGCAGTTGTTCGCAAGTGCATTTGCAGGTTCTGGAGCAGGGCGACCCTTTGGCCCAAGGAGGGCTTATGGCTACCGGAACCGTGAAGTGGTTCAACGCTGAAAAGGGCTTTGGATTCATCGCCCAGGAAGGCGGCGGCCCGGACGTCTTCGTCCACTACTCCGCGATCAACGCAAACGGCTTCCGCTCCCTCGAGGAGAACCAGGCCGTGAGCTTCGACGTCACGCAGGGCCCCAAGGGCCCGCAGGCGGAGAACGTCACCCCCATGTAAGTGGGGCGTCCCCAGGTTTGCCCTTGGGACGTCGTGACTCCGGAACGGATGCAGTACCCAAGGAGCCCCGCTCCGCCAAGTGCCCCGGCACGCGGCGGAGACGGGGCTCCTGCCTTTTCGGCTCACGCGTACTGCATGACCAGAACGCAGGTCGTACCCGGCTCCAGGGCACGGCAGGTGTGCGGGACGTCGCCGGGGTACGACATGTAGTCCCCCGGTCCGAGTTCGACCGGATCGTCCTGGGGTCCCGCGAGGACCCGTCCGGAGCCCACCACGATGTGCTCGACGGCGCCCGGCATATGGGGCTCCGATTCACGGGGCGCGCCGGGTTCGACCTGAAGGAAGTAGAGGTCACGGCGGGAGCCCGGCGGGTTCGGCGAGAGCAGCGTCGCCGCGTAGTCGGCCTGCTCCGACGGAACGGCGACGCCCTGGCCCGCCCTGATGACCTGGACGGCGGGGCGCGGCGGGTCGAGCAGCAGACTCGGCGGGACGTCGAGTGCGACGCTCAGCGCCCAGAGGGTCTCCAGACTCGGGTTCCCGCTCGCCGACTCCAGTTGCGAAAGCGTGGACTTGGCGATCCCCGCGCGCTTGGCCAGCTCGGACAGGGAGATCCCGGCCCGGCCGCGCTCCCGGCGCAGGGCCGCGGCGATGCGGTCGAGGGGGAGGCGGGGGGTCTCGCCGGCCATGCTGCTCCTATCTCATCGTTCGTTCGCTGAGACGGACCGAAACGTTCGCCTTGACGAACGGGTGGTCTCGTGTCCATTCTACGAGTATGCGTTCGCCACACCGAACAGACAGCCCTCTTGGGCGAACGGTGGCCTCGGTCACGCCCTCGGACCCCGGCGCCGTTCCCGCCCGCACCGACCGGCGCCTCCTGCGCGACATCGCGCTCGTCTGCCTCGCCGACGCCGTCGTGGGTGTCTCCTTCGGCGCGATCGCGGTCACCGGCGGGCTGCCCGTCTGGGTTCCCGTGCTGATGTCGCTGATCGTCTTCGCCGGGTCGGCGCAGTTCAGCACCGTCGCCGTGCTCGCGGCGGGTGGCGGTCCCGTGGCCGCCGCGGCGACCGGGCTGCTGCTCAACACCCGCACGGCCGCGTTCAGTCTGGCCGTCGCGGACGCGCTCGGCCGGTCCTGGCCCGTGCGTCTCGTCGGCGCGCACCTCGTCACCGACGAGACGGCGGCGTTCGTCCTCGCACAGCGCGATCCCCGGCGGCGCAGGGCGGCGTTCTGGATATCGGGCCTCGGGCTCTTCGCCGCCTGGAACCTCAGCGTGCTCGCCGGGGCGCTCGCGGGCTCCGCGCTCGGGGACACCGCCCGGTTCGGCCTGGACGCGGCGTTCCCGGCGGTGCTCCTTGCGCTCGTACTGCCCGCGCTGCGCGGCTCGGCCGGGGTGCGGCGGGCCGCGGCGGCCGGTGCGGTGATCGCGGTCGCCGCGACACCGGTGCTGCCCGCGGGGGTGCCGGTCCTGCTGGCGCTGACGGGATTGCTCGTGGCCCGCACGCCCCGGCGGGGAACCCCGTCCCGCACGCACCGCCCGGAGTCCCCTTCCCGTACGGCCTCCCCGGGAGCCTCCTCGTGAACGCCACGCTCATCGCCGTCCTCGTCCTGGCCGCCGGGACGTACGCCTTCCGGCTCGCCGGGCCCCTGTTGCACGGGCGGGTCGAACTGCCCGCGCGGGTACAGGAGTTGCTGACCGTAGGGGCGACCGTGCTGCTGGTGGGTCTGCTCGCGACGGGGGCGCTGACCGAGGGGCACGGCTTCGCCGGGTGGGCGCGGCCCGCCGGAGTGCTGGCCGGCGGGGTGCTCGCGTGGCGGAAGGCGCCCTTCGCCGTCGTCGTCCTGGGCGCCGCCGCGACGACGGGCCTCCTACGGCTCACGGGCGTGTCGTAGCGGCCACGCAGGTGCGGCAATCCGTTCCGGATCGGGCGGGTAACGCCTCCAACTCGCTCCCGGCCGGGCCCATTCGGCAACTTACGAACGGATAGCGGCTCTGATCGGTCGCGCGGACCGGTGTCGGGGAAACCGCCGCTACTGTGATCGGCCCGCGTCACCGACCGGACCCCGCGCAGAGGACAGGTATGCCGATTTCTGCGCACGCACCGATGCCGGGGACCGCCCGCCCGGCACATGCTGGCCGCATCCGACCGGAACGCAGCAAGAGGCAGCACGACGGAGGCACCAGAACATGCCGGAGCTCCTGCACATCCGGGCCGTGGGACTCGTCGGCCGGGGCGACGCCGCGGCCGCGCTCGAAGGGCTGCTGCGCACGGAGCGCCTGGTGACGGTCGCCGGGCCGGGCGGCGTCGGCAAGAGCGCGCTCGCCGCCGAAGTCGTACGGCGCATGCGCCGCGAGCCCTGGTCCGCGAAGGGCACCGCCGACCTGGCCACGCTCGACATCCCCGGACTCGTGCCGCACGCGCTCGCCCGCGCCCTGCGCATCGACGGCGATCCCGCGGTGCCGCAGCTCCCCGCGCTGGCCGCCGCGATCGGTCGGCGCCCGGTGCTCCTCGTCGTCGACACCTGCGAGCGGCAGGCCGCGGAGTGCGCCGCCACGCTGCTGCACCTCGTACAGGCGTGTCCTGAGCTGCGGGTCCTCGCCACCAGCAGGGTCCCGCTGGACACCCCGGTCACGTTCCCGCTGCCCCCGCTCACCCCCGGCGGCGCGGCCCGCCTGCTCAGGACGGCCGCGCGGGCACTCGGCGCGCCGCGGGACCCGGACCCCGAGCAGGCCCGCCGCGTCTGCGCGGCACTCGGCGGTCTGCCGCTCGCCCTGCGCATCGCGGCGGGCCAGCTGAACCGCCACGACGCCGACGACCTGCTGTCGCTCATCGGCCGCCCCGAGCGCCTGCTCGACCTGCCCGCCCCGATGCCCGGACTGCCGCACCGGCTGCGCACGCTGCGCGCCTCGCTGCGCTGGAGCCAGCGGCTCTGCCCGCCCGGCGAACGGCTGCTGTGGGCGCGGGCCTCCGTCTTCACGGGGCCATTCACCCTGTCCGACACGGTGACGGTGTGCGCGGACGACCGGCTGCCGGCCGACGAGCTCGCCCGCTCCTTCGAGGGGCTCACGGCTCACTTCCTGTTCCCACCCGAGCCGTCGAGCCCCGGCGCCTTCCGCATGACGGCGGCCACGCGCGCGTACGGCAAGCATCTGCTGGAACGGCTGGGCGAGGACGCCGAGTTCCGGCGCCGCTGCCTTTCGCACTGCCTGCACAACGCCCCCGTCTCGCCCTAGAGCCTCTCGTTCGGATCGGGCTGGATCAGGGAGCGGGGTCTGGTGCGTGCAGCTGCCAGGGGGAGGATCGAGGCGACGCGATGGGGGTCCCCCCACGCCCTTAAGACAGTGAGGGAGTGCGTGCCAGACCCCGCGAGCCCAGCCCCTGATCCAGACGAAAGGCCCTAGCCCTTCTTCCTGGGCAGAGCCCAGGCCGCCAGCGCCGCCGTCACGCACAGGAGGCCGCCCGCGACGATCAGGCTCGTCCGCATGCCCCCGAGCGAGAAGCCGTCCCCGGCGCCGCCCGCGATCAGCGAGCCGAAGAGGGCGACGGCGAGGGCGCCGCCGGTCTGGCGGAACGCGTTCAGGAGGCCGGAGGCCGTGCCCGCGCGGGCCGCCGGGACGCTGTCCATGAGCAGGGCGGTGAGCGCGGGGACCGCGAACGCGCCGCCCATGCCCGTCGGGACGAGCAGGAGCAGGATCAGCCAGACCGGGGTGTGTGCGGCCAGCGGCAGCAGGCAGAACATGCCGAGGGCGAGGACGGCCTGCCCGGTCACGATGACGGGACGGCGGCCGAAGCGCTCGGCCATCGGCGGGGAGATGAGGTTGGTCGACGTGATGATCGCCGCCAGCGGTACGAACATGAGGCCCGCCTCGGTGCCGGACATGCCGCGCAGCTGCTGGTAGTAGAGGCCGAGCAGGAAGATCGCGCCGTAGAAGGCGACGTTGACGGCGAAGCCGATGGCGAGGGACACGCTCACGTCGCGCCGCCGCAGCAGGGGCAGCGGGACCATGGGCGCGCGGTGGCGCTTCTCGGCGGCGAGGAAGGCGAGCGCCCCGGCGACGGCCACGGCGAGTGCCGCGAGGACGGACGGGGCGGTCCAGCCCGCGTGGCCGCCCTCGATGACCGCGAAGGCGAGCCCGGCGAGCGCGAGGACCGCGGTGACCTGGCCGGCCAGGTCGAGCGGGGCGGGACGGCGCGGGGAGCGCGGGACGCGGGTGAGGAGGGCCAGGATCAGGGCGCCCACCGGCAGGTTCAGGAAGAAGACGGCGCGCCAGCCGGCGGCCTCGGTGAGTATGCCGCCGAGGACGGGACCGACGGCCATGGCGACCGAACCGCCCACCGTCCACAGGGCGATGGCCCGTGCGCGGTGGCGCGCGTCGTCGTAGGCCTGGCGGATCAGCGCGAGCGAGGCCGGCATCACGACGGCCGCGGCGCCGCCCTGGACGACACGGGCCGCGACGAGCGTGCCGATGCCGGGCGCGAGGGCGCAGGCGAGCGAGGCGAGGGTGAACAGTCCGACGCCCCAGGCGTATGCGCGCCGCGCACCGGCCCGGTCCGCGAGCGCCCCTGCGGAGAGCATGAGCGCGGCGAACATCAGGGTGTACGCGTCGACGATCCACTGGAGCCCGGTGATGCCGCCGTGCAGGGACGTACGGATGGCGGGCAGGGCGATGTTCACGGCGGACACGTCGATGGAGATGACGGTGAACCCGAGGAGCGCGGCGCCGAGGGCGAAGCCGGACGCCTGGGCGGGCGCCGGCGAACCAGCCGCCGGGCTGGTGACGCGGGCCGGTTTCCGCTGGTCGGAGCGGGTGGCGACGGACGGCATTCGGGGCTCCTCGGATGGAGAATCGGGTGGGCGACGTGGTCCGTCGGTCCTCCCCGGCAGAGCTTCGTGCGGGCGGCTCCGGCAACCGCGGCCGCGGCCCGGTGTCGTGCACCCCCTGGGTCCGCGGTGGCCTCGCCGCCCGCAACGGGGTCAACTCTGCGGGGTGTTGGCGCGAGGTGGCAGGGCGCAGTTCACCGGGGCGCGCTGTTCCTGGTCCTGACACGGCCCCCCAGAGACCTCGCCGAGCGGGGACAATGGAGGTATGGCTGGTGGAGCGACGAACGACGGCACTGAACTGGGCAGGTATCTCAAGGCGCGGCGTGCGCTCGTGAGCCCGGCGGACGCGGGGCTGCCCGCGGGCGCGGGGATCCGGCGGACGCCGGGCCTGCGCCGCGAGGAGCTGGCGACGCTCGCCGGCGTCAGCGTCGACTACTACACGCGGCTGGAGCGCGGCCGCGAGACGAACCCCTCCACGGCCGTGATCGACGCCATCAGCCGCGCCCTGCGGCTGTGCGGCGACGCGCACGAGCGGCTGCACGACCTGGCCGAGCTGGCCTCGGGCCGCCTCACCGAGCCGCACCCCACGACCGACCGCACGGTGCGCGATTCGGTCCTGCGGGTCCTGGAGGCGCTGAGTCCGCTGCCCGCGTACGTGGTGAGCCCGCACAACTACGTGCTGGCGGCGAACCCGGCGGGCCGCCGCCTCCTGCCCGGCCTGTGGGACTGGCCGGACGAGGAGCGCAACATCACGCGGTATCTGTTCCTGCACCCCGTGGGCCGCGTCCTCTACGTCCCCTGGGAGGAGACGGTCGCCCAGTCGGTGGCGCACCTGCGCGCGGTGGGCGGCAAGGACCCGAACTCGCCGGAGCTGGCAGCCCTCGTCGGCGAACTCGTCCTGAAGTCACCGGAGTTCGCGAAGCTCTGGGACCGTTACGAGGTCCTTGAGCGCGGCGGCGGCACCAAGACGTTCGCGCACCCCAAGGTCGGCCGGATGACCCTCACCTTCGAGGTCATGCAGCTGGCCCGCACGGGCGGCCAGCGCCTCGTCACGTATCAGGCCGAGCCCGGCAGCCCGGACGAGGCGGCGATGCTCCGCCTGGACCCGGCGGCCCGCCCGGACCGCCGGGAGTCCTGAACTCCCTTACCGCTCAAGCGCGTTCGAGTATCGCGGTGACGCCCTGCCCGCCGGCGGCGCAGATCGAGATCAGTCCGCGGGAGGGGGCGTCGCGTTCGCTCAGGAGTTTCGCCAGGGTGGCCACGATGCGGGCGCCGGTCGCGGCGAAGGGGTGACCGGTCGCGAGGGAGGACCCTGCGACGTTGAGGCGGGCCCGGTCGACGGGCGCGAGCCCCTGCTTCTCCCAGGCGGCCAGCGTCGCGAGGACCTGTGAGGCGAACGCCTCGTGGACCTCGAAGAGGTCGAAGTCCTCGATGCCGAGTCCGGACCGCTCCAGCATCCGGGGCACGGCGTGGGCGGGCGCCATGAGCAGCCCGTCCCCCTCTCCCCCGGTCACGTCCCCGCCGACGAAGTCCACCGCCCCGGTCTCGTACGCCGTGAGGTAGGCCAGCGGTTCGAGGCCCCGCTCGGCGGCCCATTCCTCGCTCGCGAGCAGGACCACGGCCGCGCCGTCGGTCAGCGGGGTCGAATTCCCGGCCGTCATCGTCGGGTTCGGACCGTCCGTGCCGAACACCGGCTTGAGCGTGGCGAGTTTCTCGACGGTCGACCCGGGGCGCAGGTTCTGGTCGCGGTCGAGCCCCCGGTACGGGATGACGAGGTCGCCCAGGAAGCCCCGCTCGTAGGCGGCCGCGAGCCGCTGGTGACTGGCGGCGGCCAGCTCGTCCTGCGCCTCGCGGGCGATGCCCCAGGCACGCGCGGTGACGGCGGCGTGCTCGCCCATGGACAGCCCGGTGCGCGGCTCGGCGTTGCGCGGGATGTCCGGTACGAGGTGCTGGGGGCGCACCCGGCCCAGGACCTTGAGGCGCGCGGGCAGGGAGCGGGCGCGCCGCGCGTCGAGGAGGATGCGGCGCAGGGAGTCGTTGACACCGAGCGGCGCGTCGCTCGCGGTGTCGGCGCCGCCGGCGACCGCGCTGTCGAGCTGCCCGAGCGCGATCTTGTTGGCGGCGGCGATCACGGCCTGGAGGCCGGTGCCGCAGGCCTGCTGGATGTCGTACGCCGGAGTGCGCGGGTCGAGTGCGGAGCCGAGGAGCGTCTCGCGCGCGAGGTTGAAGTCGCGGCTGTGCTTGAGGACGGCTCCGGCGACGAACTCGCCGACGGTGCCCGGACCTTGGAGGCTGTAGCGCGCCGCCAGGCCGTCGAGCGCCGCGGTCAGCATGTCCTGGTTCGAGGCGGTCGCGTAGGGGCCGTCGGAGCGGGCGAAGGGGATGCGGCTGCCGCCGACGACCGCGACGCGGCGCGGCAGATCTGCGCGCACCGGACGTGCTGGGCGTTCCATCTCGACCAACTCCTGACTGTTGAGTAACCTTACTCGGAAGTAAATTACCGACCGAGCAGGGAGTTGGACAATGGCCGACCGCTATCTGAACTTCACCGGCACGGCCCCGGGCCGCTTCCTGACCCGCCGCCTGGGCCTCCCCCAGCCCGCACAGCTGCACCGCTGGACGCCCGAACGACCGGCGCTGGACGGACCGTTGCTCCACCTCACGGCGGGCGGGTCCGGGCACACGGCGGAGCTCGCGGAGCTGCTGGCGCGCACCGGCCCCGACGTGCGGGCGGCGGCCGAGCGCCCCGCCGCGATCGTCCTCGACGCCACCGCGGTCACGGGCATCGCCTCGCTCGCCGAGGTGCACGCGGCCCTGCACCCGGTCACGCGCTCGGTCGCGTCCAGTGGCCGCATCGTGGTACTCGGCGCCCCGCTCTCCCGCGACGACCACCACCAGGCCGCCGCCCAGCAGGCACTCGAAGGGTTCGTGCGCTCCCTCGGCAAGGAGATCGGCCGCGGCCGCACGGTCACCCTCGTACGCGTCGAAGGGCCCATGGCAGCCGCCGAGTCGACCCTCCGCTTCCTCCTGTCGCCCAAGTCCGCGTACGTCAGCGGCCAGGTGATCGAGGTCGCGGCCGGCGAGACCACCGCGCCCGCCGACTGGGCGCGCCCCCTGGCCGGCCGCACAGCCCTGGTCACGGGCGCCGCCCGCGGCATCGGCGAGGCCGTGGCGGAGGTCCTCGCGCGGGACGGGGCCCGCCTGATCCTCCTGGACGTGCCCTCCGCACAGGCTGATCTCGAGGCCCTTGCGACCCGACTCGACGCGACCGCGCTGCCCCTCGACATCACCTCCCCCGACGCGGCCGAGCGGATCACGGACGCCGTCCCCGCCCTGGACACCCTCGTCCACAACGCGGGCATCACCCGGGACCGCACCCTCGCCAAGATGCCCGCCGACCGCTGGGCCACGGTCCTCGACGTGAACCTCGCGAGCGTCCTGACCACCACGGACGCCCTGCTCAAGTCCGGCACGCTCAGCCGCGGCGGCCGCATCGTCGCCACCGCGTCCATCGCCGGTCTCGCGGGGAACGCGGGCCAGACGAACTACGCGGCCGGCAAGGCGGGCATCGTCGGACTGACCCGCTCCCTCGCCCCCAAGGCGCTCGCCGAACACGGCGTCACGGTCAACGCGGTGGCGCCCGGCTTCATCGAGACGAAGATGACGGCCGCGGTCCCGCTGTTCATCCGCGAGGCCGGACGCCGCATGAACTCCCTCGGACAGGGCGGGCTCCCGGTGGACGTGGCGGAGACGACGGCCTGGCTCGCGCACCCCGCCTCCGGCGCCGTCAACGGCCAGGTCGTCCGCGTCTGCGGCCAGAGCCTGCTGGGGGCCTGACGACCATGGCGACCGTCACGCTCACCGCGCCCCCGTCCCTGCCTCCGCTCCTGGCCCGCGGCGCCCTGCTCTCACCCCTCAAGCGCCCGGGCCCCGGCGCCGAGGCCCCCGCGACCCGCCTGGTCCTGCCGGCCGCACGCGCCGACCGCGCCCGCCTGGCCGCGTACCGCGAGGTGTGCGGCTTCGCCCCGGACTCGACCGCACTCCCGGTCACGTATCCGCACGTCCTCGGCTTCCCCCTGGCGATGCAGATCATGGCCGAGCGGCGCTTCCCGCTCCCCCTGCTCGGCCTCGTCCACACCTCCATCACCGTCACCCAGGGGCATGACCTTCCGGTCGACGAGGCGTACGAACTCTCCGTATACGTAAAGGAGTTGGCGCCACACCGGCGCGGTACCGAGGCCACGGTCGTCACCGAGCTGCGGGCGGGCGACACACGCGCGTGGACTTCTACCAGCACCTACCTGGCGCGCCACCGCACCGACACGCCCGCCAGGGCGGCGGCCGAGGAGCGTCCCGAGCCGCTGCCCGCCGTGGCCGAATGGAAGCTGCCCGGCGACCTGGGCCGCCACTACGGCGCCGCGTCCGGCGACCGCAACCCCATCCATCTGCACCCGCTCACGGCCCGCCTCTTCGGCTTCCCGCGCGCCATCGCGCACGGCATGTGGACGGTCGCCCGCTGCCTCGCCGAACACGGCGCGGAGGGCGAGGTGCAGGTGCGCGCCGCGTTCAAGGCCCCCGTACTGCTGCCGGCGACCGTGACCTACGCGTCCCGGGGGCCCGCCTTCGAGCTCCGCTCGGCGCGCACCCATGTCACGGGCGAGGTGCTACGCGCCGGGGGCGGGTGACCAGCGCCGGCCCTCCATCAGGTTCCCGAGGCCCGACCAGGCGAAGTTCATCAGCGTGGCCGCGGCCTCCTTGGCCGTGACCGACGGGTCCGTGCCGGCCCAGCCGGCCAGCGACTCCGCGGCCCCGACCAGCGCCTGCGCGAGCCCGGCGACCTCGCGGTCGGGCAGCGCGGGATCGCCGTGCGCCTCCCTGGCCGCCGCGGCGATCAGCCCTGTCACGAACGCGACGATCTCGTCCCGCATGGCCGCGACCTCGACGGCGAACGGCTCACCGCCCGCCCGCGCCTGGCTGTGCAGGACGGCCCAGCCGTCGGGGTTCTGCGCCGTGTGCGTGAAGAACGCCCGCAGCCCGTCCCACAGCTGCCGGTCGGCTCCCCCGTCGCCGGAGACACCCGCGCGTACGGCAGCGATCAGGGCCGCCGACTCGCGCTGGATGCACGCCGAGAAGAGCTCTTCCTTGGAGTTCAGATAGAGGTACACCAGCGGTTTCGACACCCCGGCGAGCTCCGCGATGTCATCCATCGACGCGGCCCGGTACCCACGCTCCCCGAACACCCGCACCGCCGCGTCGAGCATCTGACGCTCCCGCACGGCCCGCGGCATCCGCTTGGCCCTCACTTCGCCCACCCCGGCCGCCCGCCTCTCTCCACACCGCGTCCGCCCGCAAGCGTAGCCACCACAACGCACACACCCCGCACCACGACCGGAGGGAACCGGCGGGTGCGGGGTGCGGACGGGTACGAGCCTGGGGACTCAGGCGGCGGCACCCACCGCCTGAGGCTCGTCCTCGTGCCGGCTCTCGACCACGAGCTCCTCGACGGGAGACGCGGTGGCGTTGTCGTACTTCACGCGGTCCAGGATGTTCTCGCGGGCGGCCACGATGACCGGCACGAGCGCCTGTCCGGCCACGTTCGTGGCGGTGCGCATCATGTCCAGGATCGGGTCGATGGCGAGGAGCAGGCCCACGCCCTCCATCGGGAGGCCGAGCGTCGACAGGGTCAGCGTCAGCATGACCGTGGCGCCGGTCAGTCCGGCGGTCGCGGCGGAGCCGATCACCGAGACGAACGCGATGAGCAGGTACTCCTTGATGCCGAGCTGCACGTCGAAGATCTGCGCGACGAAGATCGCGGAGATCGCCGGGTAGATCGCGGCGCAGCCGTCCATCTTGGTCGTCGCGCCGAACGGCACGGCGAAGGAGGCGTAGTTGCGCGGGACGCCGAGGCGCTCGGCGGACTGCTGGGTGACGGGCATCGTGCCGACGGAGGAGCGGGACACGAAGGCCAGCTGGATCGCGGGCCAGGCGCCCTTGAAGAACTGGAGCGGGTTCAGCTTGGCGACGGTCGCGAGGAGCAGCGGGTAGACGCCGAAGAGGACCAGGGCGCAGCCGACATAGATGTCGATCGTGAACGTCGCGTAGTTGCCGAGGAGGTCCCAGCCGTACTGGACGATGGCGCGGCCGATGAGGCCGGCGGAGCCGATCGGGGCGAGCAGGATGACCCACCACAGGGCCTTCTGCAGCAGTTCGAGCACCGACTCGGACAGGGAGAGGATCGGCTGGGCCTTCGGGCCGATCTTCAGGATGGCGACACCGGCGACGACCGCCATGAAGACGATCTGCAGGACGTTGAGCTCGGTGAACGGCGTGACGACATCGGTCGGGACGATGCCGGTCAGGAAGTCCAGCCAGGAGCCGGCGTGGTCGGGCTTGGAGCCGTCGGCCGGGGTGAGGTTCGAGCCGTTGCCCGGGTTGGTGATCAGGCCGATCGCGAGGCCGATGACGACCGCGATCAGCGAGGTGATCATGAACCAGAGAAGGGTACGGCTGGCGAGCCGCGCGGCGTTGTTGACCTTCCGCAGGTTGGTGATGGACACCAGGATCGCGAAGAAGACCAGCGGGGCCACGGCCAGCTTCAGGAGCTGGATGAAGATGCCGCCGACCTTGTCGAGGGTCGTGGCGAGCCAGGACACGTCGTAGGTGCGGGCGACGTAGCCGAGCACGAGGCCGACGACGAGGCCGAGCAGGACCTGGGCCCAGAAGGGGATGGGTATCCGGAAGCGGGGCTTCTGCTTCTCGGACGCGGACGCGGTGTTCGCGGACACGGACACACTCCAGTGATGACGCGCGGGTGGGGTTGGACGTAAGGAAGCGGCCACCGCGGGAGGAAGAACCAGGGGCGCCGCTGCATCGGGGGGTCGCTTCAGAGGCGACAGGCCGCGGACATGCAACGGCAGAGATCGACATGCAGGCGCGCCACGAGCGGAACGCTCAGGGGCGTGCGGACTGCGGATGTCTTCATGACAATCACGTTAACACTCATGCTTTGAGAACATCAAAGGGGTCCTTTGGGACGGAAATGACCTCTCCATGGCGCTTGGGCCTGGAAAACGCAGGTGGCCCCGGCATCGAGCGATGCCGGGGCCACCTGTGCTGTGACGAAGCTTACGAGTCCCTTACACGGGACTTCGGGACGAGGCGCATTACGAGGCGCTCTGCGCGCGGGCCGCGTCGTCCGCGAGGTCTTCCTGCGTGCGATTGCGCTCGTAGTTGGCCTTCGTGCGGTCGACGCGCTCGACGATCTTGACCGAGGCCCGGTCGCGCTCCTTGCGCAGCACGACGTAGCTGATGGGCGCGGAGATGACGAGACCGAGCAGGGCGATCCACAGGAAGTACGAGCTGCCGGCACCGCGGGGCACGATGCCCGTCGAGGCGAGGCCCCAGACGGCAAGGAAGCAGCCCACGAAGATCCCGAAGCGCATCAGCGTGTAGCGGAGCATGTCAATCCACTCTTCCGTTCCGAATCGGTCCTACGCACCTCCAGTGAAGCATGCGGCCCCCGAGGGGCATTGAGCGGCACCGTGAGTAATGGCTAGAGTGACCCAATGACCCTTACGTTTCAGTTGGACCCGCAGATCGGACCGGCGCTGCGGGACGACGTCCTCGCGCTCTGGGCCGACGTGTCCAACGCGGGCGGAGCGGTCGGCTTCGTCCCGCCCGTCACCACCGAGGACATACGCCCCGAGCTGGTCAGGCACCTCGCCGCGATGGCCGAGGGCCGCACCCGGCTCCTGGTCGGACGCGACGAGGAGGGCACCGTCGCGGCGACGGCCTTCTTCACGTACAACCAGCACCGCCTGCAGAAGCACTACATCTGGCTGTACACGGTGATGGTCCACCCGCGGTACCAGGGCAAGGGGTACGGGCGGGAGCTGATGGCCGCCGCGGCCGACGCCGCCCGCGTCTTCGACGGCATCGAGGCGATCCGCCTCACCTGCCGCGGCGGCACCGGCGCCGACCGCTTCTACGCGGCGTGCGGCTACAAGGAGGTCGGCCGCGTCCCCGGCGCGATCCGGGTGGCCCCCGGCGACGACCGCGACGACATCACGATGCTGTTGCCGGTGGCCTGACCCACGTATGGCGATACGGGAAGAGGGGCCCGGCCGCCGGCCGGAACCCCTCTTCGTCGTTACACCTGTCGTCAGAGACGGCGTCAGGAACGCCGTCAGACGCGCATCGCCTGCGGCGTCTCACGGCGCGCCGGGTCCGGGCCGTCGTACTCGCGGATGATCTCGTACCGGGTGTTCCGCTCGACGGGCCGGAAGCCGGCGTCGCGGATCAGGTCGAGCAGGTCCTCGCGGGTCAGCTTGTTCGGCGTCCCGTAGTTGTCCGCGTCGTGCGTGATCTTGTACTCGACGACCGAGCCGTCCATGTCGTCGGCGCCGTGCTGGAGCGCGAGCTGGGTGGTCTGCACGCCGTGCATGACCCAGAAGCACTTCACGTGCGGCACGTTGTCGAACAGGAGCCGGGAGACCGCGAAGGTCTTGAGCGCCTCGGCGCCGGTCGCCATGGTCGTACGCGCCTGGAGGCGGTTACGGACCTTGCCGTCCTTCATGTCGACGAAGTCGTGCTGGTAGCGCAGCGGGATGAAGACCTGGAATCCGCCGGTCTCGTCCTGGAGTTCACGCAGGCGCAGCACGTGGTCGACGCGGTGACGGGGCTCCTCGATGTGCCCGTACAGCATCGTCGACGGGGTCTTGAGACCCTTCTCGTGCGCGAGGCGGTGGATCCGCGACCAGTCCTCCCAGTGGGTGGCGTGGTCGACGATGTGCTGCCGGACCTCCCAGTCGAAGATCTCGGCGCCGCCGCCGGTCAGCGACTCCAGACCGGCGTCGATCAGCTCGTCGAGGATCTCGGAGGCGGAGAGCCCGGAGATCGTCTCGAAGTGGTGGATCTCCGTCGCCGTGAACGCCTTCAGCGCGACGTTCGGCAGCGCCTCCTTGAGGGCCTTCAGGGAGCGCGGGTAATAGCGCCAGGGCAGCGTCGGGTGCAGGCCGTTGACGATGTGCAGCTCGGTGAGGTTCTCGTTCTCCATCGCCTTGGCGAGGCGGACGGCCTCCTCGATGCGCATCGTGTACGCGTCCTTCTCGCCCGGCTTGCGCTGGAACGAGCAGTACGCGCACGAGGCGGTGCACACGTTCGTCATGTTGAGGTGGCGGTTGACGTTGAAGTGGACGACGTCGCCGTTCTTGCGCGTACGCACCTCGTGGGCGAGCCCGCCCAACCAGGCCAGGTCGTCCGACTCGTACAGCGCGATGCCGTCCTCACGGGACAGCCGCTCGCCGTCCCGCACCTTCTGCTCCAACTCGCGCTTGAGCCCTACGTCCATTGCCATTGCTCCTCACCAAAGACTGCGGCCAACCGTACTCCCCCATCATTCGGGCGGGAGGGGCCCCCATCTGGCACTTCGTGCCCGCCCTCACTCCTCCTCAGGCAGCTCCCCCACCCGGTTCTCCCACTTGGTGGACAGCACGATCGTGGTGCGCGTACGCGAGACACCCTTCGTGCCGCTGAGCCGGCGGATGGTGCGCTCCAGACCGTCCACGTCGCCGACCCGCACCTTGAGCATGTACGAGTCGTCGCCCGCGATGAACCAGCAGTCCTCGATCTCGTACAGGTCCTTGAGCCGGCGCGCCACGTCCTCGTGGTCGGCGGCGTCGGAGAGCGAGATGCCGATCAGGGCGGTGACCCCGAGACCGAGCGAGGGCGAGTCGACGGTCGCGCGGTAGCCGGTGATGACACCGGCCGCCTCCAGGCGGTTGATGCGGTCGGTGACGCTGGGCCCGGACAGGCCTACGAGGCGTCCCAGCTCGGCATACGAGGCGCGGCCGTTCTCGCGCAGGGCCTGAATGAGCTGCCTGTCCACGGCGTCCATAGGTCCATGCCTTTCATTATTCTGACTTAACACGAGTTTATGTGTAGAATCTAAGGCGTGCAGGGCGTTGACCCTGTGAATCTTTTAGCCGAAACCCGGTTTCACCTTCGGCTTCCCTACCAAGCGATCTTCGACTACCGATCAAAGACGATCATTCAGGAGTGTTGTCACCGTGTACACGATCGAGATGGCCTACGCCCGTATGCGCGAGCTGCAGGACCAGGCCAACCGCTCGCGTGCCCACCAGTCCGCCGTCGAGGCGCGTACCGCTGAGAAGCGGGCCGCGCGCGCCAAGAAGCGCTAACGGTCCGGAGAGCCGCCCCCGAGCTCTCCCTCCCACCGGCGGTAGAGCCGATGCGGCACCCCTGCCGCGTCGAGCGCCCGCCCGGCGACGAAGTCCACCAGATCCTGGATGTGCGTCGCCCCCGCGTAGAACGCCGGAGAGGCGGGCAGCACCACCGCGCCCGCCTCGTCCAGCACCACCAGATGTTTCAGCGTCTGTCCGTTCAGCGGCGTCTCGCGCACCGCGACGACCAGCCTGCGCCCTTCCTTAAGCGTCACGCTCGCCGCGCGCTGGAGCAGATCCTTCGACAGGCCGAGCGCCACGCCCGCCACGCACGCCGTGGACGCGGGCACGATGATCATGCCCTTCGCCGGATACGACCCGGACGACGGTCCCGCCGCCAGATCCCCGGCCGCCCAGTACCTGACCTGGTCGACAGCGGCGCCCACCGCGAACGTGTCCGGCTTCCCGTCCGCCCCCCGCGCCAGCCACTCCCCCAGGTCCTGACGCCAGTGCGCGTCCCGGAAGGCGATCCCCGTCTCGTCGAGCAGCGTCAGCCGCGAGGCGCGCGAGACGACGAGGTCCACGCTCTCCCCCGCGTCGAGCAGCGCGCGCAGAACCGCGGCGGCATACGGGGTCCCCGATGCGCCGGACACCCCCACGATCCAAGGCCGGCGCCCAATTTCTCCTGCGGTCATGCCATCGAGCCTATCCGGCACCCGGCCGCGGTCAGACAGTCAGGCCGCGCACGAGGAGGTCGAGCAGCGCACACGCGAACAGGGCGATCCCGATGAAGCTGTTGACCTGGAAGAAGGCCCGGTTGAGCCGGGACAGGTCGCGCGGCCGCACGATCGTGTGCTCGTAGACGAAGGCGCCCGCGACGATGACGAGGCCGAGCCAGAAGAACGCGCTCGCGTCCGTGGCGAGGGCGTACCAGACGAACAGCGCCGTGGTGAGCGTGTGGCAGCCGCGCGCTCCCCAGATCGCCGCCGGGACTCCGAAGCGGGCCGGTACCGACATCACGCCGACCTCGCGGTCGGTCTCCACGTCCTGGCAGGCGTAGATGAGGTCGAAACCGCCGATCCAGATGCCGACCGCGAGCCCGAGGATCACCGCGTCCCACGACCACTCGCCGGTGATCGCGAGCCAGGCGCCGACCGGGCCCATCGCCTGGGCGAGACCCAGGATGGCCTGCGGGAAGTTCGTGAACCGCTTGCCGTACGGATAGACGACCATCGGGATCACCGCGATGGGCGCGAGCGCCAGGCACAGCGGGTTGAGCAGAGCGGCCGTGCCGAGGAAGACGACGAGCGCGATGAGCGCGCCGGTCCAGGCGGACTTCACCGACATCGCGCCCGTGACGAGTTCGCGGTGGGCGGTCCTCGGGTTACGGGCGTCGATCTCGCGGTCGATGATCCGGTTCACGGCCATCGCGAACGTGCGCAGGCCGACCATCGCGATCGTCACGAGCAGCAGTCGCCACCAGTGGATGTTCCTGTCCATCTGGAACATCGCGGTGAGCGCGGCGATGTACGCGAAGGGCAGCGCGAACACCGAGTGCTCGATCATGACGAGGCGCAGGAACGCCTTGGTCCGGCCCGGCTGCGGGATCGCGGCGGAAGCGCTGGTCACAGGCCGTACTCCTTCCAGCGGCGGTCGACCGTCGCCGCCGTCTGCGGGTCGGACAGCACCATCTCGGGCCAGCCGCCGTCCCGCGTGTAGCCCTCCTCGGGCCACTTCTTCGTCGCGTCGATGCCCGCCTTGCCGCCCCAGAACTGCTGGTACGACGCGTGGTCGAGGTGGTCGACGGGGCCCTCGGCGACGGTCAGATCACGGGCGTAGTCCGTGTTGCCGAGCGCCCGCCACGCGACCTCGTGCAGGTCGTGCACGTCGCAGTCCGAGTCGACGACCACGATCAGCTTGGTCAGCGACATCATGTGCGCGCCCCACACGGCGTGCATCACCTTCTGCGCGTGTTTCGGGTACTTCTTGTCGATCGAGACGATCGCGCAGTTGTGGAATCCGCCCGACTCGGGCAGGTGGTAGTCCACGATGTCCGGCACGATGATCTTGAGGAGTGGCAGGAAGAAGCGCTCCGTGGCCCGGCCGAGGGGGCCGTCCTCCGTCGGCGGGCGCCCCACCACGATCGACTGGAGCAGCGGGCGCTTGCGCATCGTCACGCAGTCGATCGTCAGCGCGGGGAAGGGTTCCTGCGGCGTGTAGAAGCCGGTGTGGTCGCCGAACGGGCCCTCGGGGAGCATCTCCCCGGGCTCCAGCCACCCCTCGAGGACGACCTCGGCGTTCGCCGGCACCTGGAGCGGCACCGTCTTGCAGTCGACCATCTCGATCCGCTTGCCCTGGATGAACCCGGCGAAGAGGTACTCGTCGATGTCCCCGGGCAGCGGCGCCGTCGACGCGTACGTCACGGCGGGCGGGCAGCCGAAGGCGATCGCGACCGGCAGCTTCTCGCCCTTCCTGGCGGCCACCTGGTAGTGGTTGCGGCTGTCCTTGTGGATCTGCCAGTGCATACCGATGGTGCGCCGGTCGTGGCGCTGGAGCCGGTAGAGCCCGAGGTTGCGGATGCCGCTCTCGGGGTCCTTGGTGTGCGTCAGGCCGAGGTTGAAGAACGAGCCGCCGTCCTCGGGCCAGGTGAACAGGGCCGGGAGCTGGTCCAGGTCCACGTCGTCGCCGCGCAGGACGACCTCCTGCACCGGCGCGTCCTTCACCTTCTTCGGCGGCACGTGGACCATCGAGCCGAGCTTGCCGAACGCCTCGCGCACCCCCACGAAGCCGTGCGGCAGCTCGGGGCGCAGCAGGCCGCCGATCTTGTCGCTGATCTCCTCGTAGGACTTCAGACCGAGCGCCTTCAGCAGGCGCCGGTCGGTCCCGTACACATTCATCGCGAGGGGCATCGAGGAGCCGCGCACGTTCTCGAAGAGGAGAGCGGGGCCGCCGGACTTCTGCACCCGGTCGACGATCTCACCGACCTCGAGATAGGGGTCGACCTCGGCCTTGATGCGCTTGAGGTCACCCTCGCGCTCCAGCGCCCGCAGGAGGGAGCGAAGATCGTCGTAAGCCATGCGTGCCAGTTTGGCATCCTCCCCAGCGGATCTTCACCGGGGCTTCCCCCCTTCAGCCGTCCGCCGCGGCCCGCTCCCTGCGGCTCGCGACGATCACCGGGTAGCGCATCGTGAACATCACCGGCAGGACGAAGGTGACCACCTTGATCGCGATCGCTGCGGCCGTCGCCCTCGGGTCGGCGTGGATGAGGAGCGCGAGCGCGCCGGCTGCGACGGCGAAGGACACAGCCCACACCCAGGTGATGACGGCGTTGGTGCGGAAGAACGCCGGGGTCTTCCAGACGTGCTCCGGCGCGATACGGCGGGCGATGCCCAGCGTGAAGGGCTTGTGGACGGCCAGCGAGCCGAGCGCCGTCAGGGCGAGCCAGGCGTCGACGAGCGCCGGGCCGTAGGGAATGAGGGCCGAGTCGGGACGTGCGTACGAGAGGAGCGTGATGCCCGCGAAGAACACGGCCGCACTCAGCTCGATGACCATCTCGTCCCAGGCCTTGCCCGAGCGGCGGTCGTGGATGATCACTACGCAGGCGATCGCGAGGCCCCACTCGGCGCCGCTGCGCCAGTCGTCGCTCGTCGCGATGAAGGCGTAGACGATCCATGGGGCGAAGCTGATGAGGTAACGGTTCACGATGGTCCCCCTGAAGCCGGTGGTGGGTAAACAACAGCCCAAGAGCGGCGTCATGGACCCCGCTCCCGGCAACCATGTCGATCATGTCCCCGGCAAGCCGCACCGCCAAGCTCCGGCCGATGACGTGAAGTTGCATGGCAACTAATCCCGCCGGCTCCTCCGGTGCCCCGCGTGATGCTCCCGGGGCAGACGGTGCGGGCTTCGACGTACTCGACGACGTCAGCGCCGCCGCGTACGGGCACGCGGCCGCCGCGGGACGGTTCGACCGGGCGGACATCGCCGACGTCCTCGGACTCTCGGAGGACGAAGTCGGCACTGCTGAAGGGGTGTTGACGCGTCTTCGGCTGCTGCGGCCCGCGCCCGGCGACCCGCGGACCCTGGTCCCCGTCGGCCCGGACGCGGCCGCCGCCGATCTCGTCGGCACCACGGAGCGGCAGATACGGGAGCTGCAGGACGCCGTCACCGACGTACGCGGAAGGCTGCTTTCGCTGACGCCCGCCTACTTCGAAGGGCGCAGGCTACGCAATCGGCACGAGGCCTTCGACCTGCTCGAGGACGGCGGCACCGTGCAGTCGGTGCTCAACGGGCTGAGTGCGCGCTGCCGCAGCGAGTTCCTCGCCGTGCAGCCCGGCGGGGCACGGCCCCCGTCGGTGCTCGGCCGCGCCCGCAACAGCGCGCTCGCCATGCTGGAGCGCGGCGTGCGCATCCGCAGCCTCTACCAGCACACCGCGCGCGGGGATCTCGCCACCCGCGCCTACGTGCGCGACGTGACGGCGGCGGGCGCCGAGGTCCGCACCGCCGACCGAGTCATCGAGCGCATCCTCATCTACGACCGGGAGACGGTCTTCATCGCGGACCGGCGCAAGGCCGCCCGCCCGCCCGCCGCGGTCGTCGTGCGAGAACCCGCCCTGGTCGCCTTCATCTGTTCCGTCTTCGAGCATCTGTGGGACGGGGCGACTTCGTTCGAGCCGGACGCGCCGCCGGGCCCTTCCCTCACGGACGATCTCAAGCGGTCGATCCTGCGGCTGATGGCGCAGGGACACAAGGACGAGACGATCGCCCGCAAGCTCGCCATGTCGGTGCGCACCTGCCGCCGCCACATCTCGCAACTCACCGAGGAGCTGGCGGCGAACAGCCGTTTCCAGGCGGGCTACAACGCGGCGACGTCCGGACTGCTCGACGACCACCCCGCCCAGAACGGGGATCACCGGGATGACGGCCACCCGCTACCCTGACCCGGTCACCGGGGGCCTCCGTCGTCCCCATGCCGCTCCTTGGGGGATCGCGACACCATGCTCCGCTACTTGCCGTTCCTGCTGGTACTGGCGTTGTGGATCTACGCCTTCATCGACTGCCTGAACACTCCGGAGGAGGAGGTCAGGGGCCTGCCGAAGGTCGTGTGGGTCATCATCATCCTGCTCTTCGGCGAGGTGCTCGTCGGCCCGATCGCCTGGCTCGTCGCGGGCAGGCGCCGGCACGCGCCCACGGGTGGCTCGACACCGTCCGAGTGGCACCGCAGCCACCGCACACAGTGGGTCGCGCCCGACGACAACCCCGAGTTCCTGCACTCCCTGCGCGAGGAGAACAAGAAGGACGAGTCGCTCCTCAAGGACTGGGAGGCCGATCTGCGCCGCCGCGAGGAGGAGCTCAAGAAGCGCGAGCGCGAGCAGGGCGGCGAGCAGGCGTGAACGCCTTCGCCGCCGAGCTGGCGCGGACCTGGCTGGCCACGGCCGTCGAGGAGGCGCGGGCCGGGCTCGCCGAGGGCGGCATCCCGATCGGCGCGGCCCTCTACTCGGCGGACGGGAAGGTCCTCGGGCGCGGGCACAACCGCCGTGTGCAGGACGGGGATCCGTCCGCGCACGGCGAGACGGACGCCTTCCGCGACGCGGGCCGGCAGCGCTCGTACAAGGGCACGACGATGGTGACGACGCTCTCGCCGTGCTGGTACTGCTCCGGTCTGGTGCGGCAGTTCGGGATCTCGCGGGTCGTCGTCGGTGAGGCGCGGACGTTCCACGGCGGCCACGACTGGCTGGCCGAGCACGGCGTGGAGATCGTGCTGCTCGACGACCCCGAGTGCGTCGCCATGATGGAGGAGTTCATCGCGGCCCGGCCCGAGCTGTGGAACGAGGACATCGGCGATTAGCGCTCGCGTCCGTCCGGGTCAGGCGCCGTTGCCCAGGTGCTGGGCCGCGTCCACAGTGGGGGCATGACCGAACCCTCCGCGCCGCAGCCCCGTATCCCCACGATCGATCTGCGGCCCTGGCTCTCCGGCGGCCCGGACGTGCGCGCCGAGATCGCCCGAACCGTCGACGAGGCGCTGCGGACCGCCGGGTTCCTGCTGGTCACCGGGCACGGCGTGGA
This sequence comes from Streptomyces sp. NPDC055140, assembly GCF_053607285.1. Taxonomy (NCBI): domain Bacteria; kingdom Bacillati; phylum Actinomycetota; class Actinomycetes; order Kitasatosporales; family Streptomycetaceae; genus Streptomyces; species Streptomyces sp. NPDC055140. Next base: position 79,434 of record NZ_JBSGTG010000024.1, read on the forward strand.
CCCGGGCCTGCGTGCCCGGATCCGGGAGGCGGCGCGTGACTTCTTCCGGCTGCCGTCCGCGGTGAAGGAGCCGTACGCCGTGAAGGTGGGCGGACGGGGCTGGCTGGGCCCCGGCGCCGAGGCGAACGGCTACGCGGAGGGCACCGAGACCCCGCCCGACCTGAAGGAGTCCCTGTCGTACGCCTCCGAACTGCCCACCGGCGACGCGGAGATCGACGCGGAGTGGTTCCTGCCCAACACCTGGCCCGCCGAGACGCCCGAGCTGCGCGCGCTCGTCGAGGCGTATCTGGGGCGGATGCGGGAGCTGTCCGACCTGCTGCTCGAACTCCTCGCGGTCGCGCTCGGCGAGGAGCCGGACTTCTTCACCCGGCACACCACGCACCCCACTTGGGGCTTCAACATCAACTGGTACCCGGGCACGGACGTCGTCGGCGAGCCCGAGGAGGGCCAGTTCCGCATCGGCCCGCACACCGACTTCGGGACCGTCACGGTCCTGGACCGGCAGGCGGGCAAGGGCGGGCTCCAGGTCTACACCGACGAGGGCGGCTGGGAGGACGCGCCGTTCGACCCGGACGCGTTCACCATCAACGTGGGTGACCTGATGGCGCGTTGGACCGGCGACCGCTGGCGCTCCGGCCGGCACCGCGTCCTGCCGCCCCCGGCGGACCTGCCCGCCGAGGAGCTGATGTCGCTCGTCTACTTCTACGAGTGCGACCCGCGCACGAGCGTCGAGTCCGTCCCCGCCCCGAAGGGCCGGGTCGCGTACGAGCCCGTCGACTCGCACACGTATCTGCGGGCGAAGCTGGACGCCATCACGGTGGAGCCTTGAGCCTTGGTCGTGGTGGCGCCTTGATCGTTGTGGAGCTTGATCACTGTGGGGTCTTGAGGTAGCTGTCCCGGAGCTGCCGCCGGCGGTCCGGGGTCCAGGCCGCCCAGGCCCGCTCGTCCATCGGGCGCCCGTCGAGCGCGGCGGCCAGGTGCTCGAAGTGGTCGTGCCAGGCGGCCAGGTGGTCCAGGCGCGCCGCGTCGTCGCCCTCGATCTCGCCGGTGAACCGCAGGGTCGTCGCGTCGGGGGCCGTCGGCTCCAGGTGGAAACGCATGCGGCCGTGCGGGCCTTCGAGCGTGTACTCGGCGACGCGTTCGCCGTCCCACGCGGTGACGCGGCCCGGGTGGGCCTGCCCGTTGTTGAGCCACCGCAGCGTGACCGCCCCGCCGAGCCGTGGTTCGAGCACATCGGCGGCGGCCAGCCACCCCGGCAGACCCTCCGGGGTGGCCACCGCCGCCCAGACCTCCTCCACAGGGTGCGGTAGAGGGATCGTGAAGTGCAGGGCGTGGGTGTGACCCTCGGTCCGGCTCGTGCCGGGCGCGACGGGTGTGGCGGGTGCCGCGGGCTCGGTGGGGTGGCTGGATTCGGTCATACCTCCAGGCTGGCGCGCCCGTGCGCTTCGCGCACCCTTGGGCGCCGGGATCCGTGCCCCGCCCCGCCCGCCCATACGCCGACGGCCGACCTCTTGTGACTCGCGTCACAAAGGATCGGCCGTCGGTGGCTGTCGCGGTGTCAGACGCCGGCGTAGGAATGCTTGCCGGTGACGAAGATATTTACGCCGTAGTAGTTGAACAGCCAGCAGGCGAACGCGATGAGGGCCAGGTAGGCGGCCTTGCGGCCCTTCCATCCGGCGGTCGCGCGTGCGTGCAGGTAGCAGGCGTAGGCGACCCAGGTGATGAACGACCAGGTCTCCTTGGGGTCCCAGCCCCAGTAGCGGCCCCAGGCGTCGCCGGCCCAGATCGCGCCCGCGATGATCGTGAACGTCCACAGCGGGAAGACGGCCGCGTTCACGCGGTAGGAGAACTTGTCGAGCGAGGCCGCGGCGGGCAGGCGCTCCATGACGGAGGTCGCGAACTTCCCGGGCTTGCCGCCGTTCGCCAGCTTGTTCTCGTACGCGTCGCGGAAGAGGTAGAGCAGCGTGCTGACCGCGCCTACGTAGAACACCGCGCCGCAGAAGATCGCGGTGGAGACGTGGATGTACAGCCAGTACGAGTGAAGGGCGGGAACCAACTGGTCGCTGGCGGTGTACAAGACAGTGACAGCGAGGCCGAGGTCGAGGAGGACCGTGGTGACCAGCGGGAGGCCGAGCCAGCCGATGTTCTTCTTCGCCAGCATGAGGCCGAGGTACACAGCGACGGCGACGGTGGAGAAGGTGATGTTGAACTCGTACATGTTGCCCCACGGCGCGCGCTGCACGGAGAGCGCGCGGGTGAGAACACCACTCGCCTCGACGAGGAACGCGAGCACGGTGAGGGACACCGCGATACGGCCGTAGAGGTCGCCCTGCTCGTCGCCGCCGGAGGCGCCGGGGCCGTCCGGCACGTCACGTGTGCCGGAGACGGAGCGCGTCACGACGCTGGGCCGCTCCAGGACGGCGGTGCCGCCGTTCTTCTCCTTGACCTGCACCTTCACGGGGCCGGCCGCGGCCTGCGCGGTGGCCTTCTGCGTCAGCGCGGCGGCGGTGCGGCCGACCTTGCTGCGGCTGCCGAAGAGCCACTCGGCCGTGTGCGCGAAGAAGGCCAGGAGGTACACGGCCATCGACGAGTAGATCAGCACATTGCTGATGTGCGCGAGATTCTCGTTGGTTGCGGCGGCGAGATTCACTTCTCAGCCCCTTCGGCAGGAACAGCAGGTTGGGGATCGGCGGCGCTGGGCGCCTGTTCGTGGAGGTGTGCGGCCAGGTCGCCGAGTTCTTCGGCCACCTTCGAGGACTCACTGCGGCCGAGACCGCCCATCTCGACGACGGTGACTCCGTCGGCTCCGGGGGTCGCCCGGACCCAGACGCGGCGGCGCTGGATGAACAGGGAGCCTGCGAGGCCCGCGATGGCGGCGAGGGCTCCGGCGAGGGCCCAGCCGTCGCCGGGCTGGTGGGTGATCTGGAAGCTCGCCCACTGCTTGATGTCCTTGTCGAACGTGATCGACCCGGCACCGTTCGGAAGCTTCATGGTCTCGCCGGGCCGCAGCCGCGTCTTGAGCAGCTCCCCCTTCGAGTCCGTGAACTTCTTCATCTTGGAGGTGTCCAGTTGGTACACGTTCTGCGGGATGCCGGAGTCGACGCCCAGGCTTCCGTGGTACGCGGACAGCGCGAGGACGGGGTAGTCGAGCGCGGGGAACTGGGAGAACATGTTGCCCTTCCCGGACCCCGCGAAGGTCGGCACGAAGAAGGCGTTGAAGCCGAGCTGTTCCCGCTTGCCGTTCTTGTCGCGGTAGCCGTCCATGATCTTGATGGCACCGGTGGACGTGACATTCGAGTCGATGGGCAGCAGCGGCACGGCCTGCCGGGAGACGATCTTGCCGCGGCCGTCCCGGACGGTGACGGTGGGCGCGTAGCCGTGGCCGTTGAGGTAGACCTTGGTGCCGTCGATCTCGAGCGGGTCATTGACCTGGATCGCGGTCTTCTGCTCCTTGCCGGTCGCGCCGACGCTGTAGGTCACGTTGGCGCGGTAGACGCGCGGGCTCCCCTTGTTCGGCCCGTTGCGCTCGTACGTCCCGTCGAACTTGTCGAGCTGGAAGCTGAACGGCGTCAGGTCGGTGTCGGAGTTGAAGAGGTTGCCCGACTTGAAGTCGTCGTACATCGGCAGGGCGTTGGAGAAGCCTCCGTCGCCCTCGACCATCAGCTTGCCGCCCTCGGACTTGAAGAGCTGGCCCCAGGCGAAGGCGATCAGCATCACGATCAGCGCGATGTGGAAGATCAGGTTGCCGGCCTCGCGCAGATAGCCCTTCTCGGAGGCGACGGCGTCACCGGCGATGTGGGCGCGGAAGCGGCGCTTGCGGAGGATTTCGAGGGCCGCCGCGCGGACCTGCTCCGGCTCGGCGTCGGTGCGCCAGGTCGCGGACGCGGGCAGATGCGTGAAGCGCTTGGGGGCGCCCGGGGCGCGGCCGCGGAGCTGCCCGACGAACTGCCAGGTGCGCGGGACGATGCAGCCGATGAGGGAGATGAACAGCAGGATGTAGATCGCGGAGAACCACACCGAGCTGTAGACGTGGAACAGGCCCAGCTTGTCGTAGACCGGCGCGACCGTCGTGTGCGCGTCCTTGAACGTCTGCACCTTCATCTCGTCGACCCCGGACTGCGGGATCAGCGAGCCGGGGATCGCCCCGAGCGAGAGCATGAAGAGCAGGATCAGTGCGACGCGCATCGAGGTGAGCTGCCGCCAGAACCAGCGGATCCAGCCGATGACACCCAGCCGGGGCAGGGTCGGGCCGCGGTCCTCCTGCGGAGCGGTGGACAGGTGCGAGCCGGCCGCGCCGAGTTCGTCGCCGCTCACCTCGCCGGTCTTGCCGGATTCAGTCGTGCTCATGAATCAGATTCCCACCGTGAAGCCGTTGGACCAGGTCTGCATCTGCTGGACGAGGGTGTCCCAGGCTCCTGTGAGCAGCAGCACTCCGGTAAAGATCATCATGATGCCGCCGATCCGCATCACCCAGGCGTAGTGCTTCTTGACCCAGCCGAAGGCGCCGAGCGCCTTGCGGAAGGCGACCGCGGCGAGCACGAAGGGGACACCGAGCCCGGCGCAGTACGCAACGGTCAGTATGGCCCCGCGCCCCGCGCTCGCCTCGTTGAACGACAGGGCGGTCACGGAGGCGAGCGTCGGCCCGATGCAGGGGGTCCAGCCGATTCCGAACAGGGCGCCGAGCACCGGAGCGCCGATCAGCCCGGTCACCGGCCGCTTGTGGAAGCGGAATTCGCGCTGGGTGAGCCAGGGCATCATGCCCATGAAGAAGATCCCCATGAGGACCATCAGGACACCGAGGATCTTGGTGAGGGTGTCCTGGTACTCCTGGAGCGTCTCGCCGAAGTAGCCGAAGAGGGCCCCGCCGGAGACGAAGACGGCGGTGAAGCCGAGGACGAAGAGTCCGGCGCCCAGGGCCATCCGGCCCCGCCGTGCGTCGGCCAGGTCGGTGCCGCTGACGCCCGTCACGTACGACAGATAGCCGGGCACGAGAGGCAGGACGCAGGGCGAGAAGAACGAGAGGAGACCGCCGAGCACGGCGATCGGCAGAGCGAGAAGGAGCGCACCGTTCTCGACGGTGCTGCTCACTCCGCCTTCAGCGGCGAGAGCGGTGAGCGTGGCGTGCACCGTCGCTCACTTCTCCGCGATCACGGGGTCGACCATCTTGCGCAGCTTGTCCTCGCTGAGCGCGCGCAGCGAGCGGGCGGCGATCTTGCCGTCGCGGTCGATGACGAGCGTGGACGGGATGGACTGCGGGTTGAGGGTGCCCTTCTCGAACCGCAGCATCAGCTTGCCCGAGGGGTCGTAGAAGCTCGGGTACGGGATGTTGTGGTCCTTCTCGAACTGGAGGGCCGGTTCGGTCTGCGGATCACGGGTGTTGATCCCGATGAACTGGACGTCCTTGCCCTTGGTCTCGTTCGCGACCTTGGCGAAGTAGTTGGCCTCGGCGCGGCACGGCGGGCACCAGGAGCCCCACACGTTCAGCACGATGACCTTGCCCTTGTAGTCGGCGAGGTCGAGGGCCTTGCCCTCCAGATCCTTGCCGTCCAGCTTCGGCGCGTCGTGCCGGTCACCCTTGTCGACGGTGGAGATGCCGCCGGAGTTCGTCACGAAGTTGGTGTTGTTGCCACCGCCGGACGTTCCGCCGGAGCTGCATGCGGAGAGCGTCAGCGCAGCGACCGCGGCTCCTGCGGCGAGGAGGGCGGTACGGCGCGTGGATGCAGCGAGGGGGGAAACGCGGCAGTCGGCACTCATGTGAAAAGTTTCGCATGTCTGTTTAGGGGATCTTCCGCACCCCCCTTGCGTACGGAAAACCCCATTTCAGGAGGGGTCATTCAGGGTGCGGCGCGATGCTCACGCGGCGGCTTTGAGGTAGCTGTTCCAGCCGCCGTCGGGGCGCACTCCGACATCGAGCGAGCGCAGCTTGTCGAGGACCTTCGGGTCCTGGACATCCAGCCAGTCGACGAACTGCCGGAAGGAGACGAGGCGTACGTCCTTCTTGCCGGCGATGTGCTTGAGCGCCTCTTCGACGGAGTCCATATAGATCCCGCCGTTCCACTCCTCGAAGTGGTTGCCTATGAAGAAGGGCGCCCGGTTCGTCTCGTATGCCCGGTTGAAGCCGGCTATGTAGGCCTCGGCCGACTGCTTGCGCCAGCGCGGGTAGTTGTAGGCGGGCGCCCTGGTGGTGTTCACCGACTGGTTGGCCAGCATGTTGTAGTCCATCGAGAGGACCTCGAAGCTGCGCCCGGGGAACGGCACGGCCTGGAGCGGCAGATCCCACACCCCGCCCCGCTTGGAGGGCCAGCGCTGCCGGCCGCCCGGCGACGAGGCGTCGTAGCGCCAGCCGAGCTCGCGGGCCGTGGGCAGCAGGTTGTCCTGGCCGAGCAGACAGGGCGTGCGGCCGCCGGCGAGTTCCTTCTCGTAGTCGAAGGGCAGCGAGGGCAGGTCGTGCCAGCCCGTGTTCGTGCGCCACTCCTTGACGAACGACTTGGCCTGGTCTATCTCGCTGCGCCATTGCGCCGGGGTCCAGTTGGCGACGGTGCCGGTGCCCGCGCAGAAGTGGCCGTTGAAGTGCGTGCCGATCTCGTGGCCTTCCAGCCAGGCCCGGCGGACGTACTTCAGCGTCTCCCTGATGTGGGCGTCGGTGAGGTAGCCGATGTCGGAGGCACCGACCCCGTTGTTCGGCGGGCGGTACAGCCGCTTCTTCGACTCCGGCAGCAGATAGATGCCGGAGAGGAAGAACGTCATGTGCGCGCCGTGGTTCTCGGCCAGTTCGAGGAAGCGCGGGAAGAGACCGTTGCCGACCTCACCCGCGCCGTCCCAGGAAAAGATCACGAACTGCGGCGGCTGCTGGCCGGGTTCGAGGGGGACGGGCCTGCCCGGCTGGTTCGGCTGCTTGCCGGTGTACGACGTCGAGCCGTCGCCGATCGGCCGGGCCGCGGGCTTGTCGGGCTTACCGGGCCCGCCCTCGGACCTGTCGCCCGGCGGCACGGACGTCCCGCCGCCCTGCCCGTTGCTGGTACCGCACCCGGCGAGCGCGGCGGCCGCCGCCGCCCCCGCTCCGAGCCCGATCAGTCCCCTTCGTGTGATGTCCGGCATTCCCTGGTCCCCATTCGTCGCGCCCCGTTCCCGTACGAGACGGGCACCCCCTTAGAGGGCGCGACGAACACTGCGGTTCCGGCAGGGAGAACAAAGTTGGGCAATGCCGACGGCCATACCCGGAAGCACCGAGGGCCGAGTATCGAAGGCGCTACGCGCCGAACGCCTTGTCCTTCCCCTTCACGGGCTTGGCGCCCGCGAGGAGATGGGCGGGCACGAGATCGCGCGCGGGCTCCGTATAGCCGACGGACACGATCTTGTCGCCGCGATAGGTGAACGTCGTGAGCGAGGCGAGCGTGCACTGCCGCTTGCGCGGGTCGTGCCACAGGCGGCGCTTCTCCACGAAGCTGCGCACGATCCAGATCGGCAGCTGATGGCTGACGCACACCGCCTCGTGACCCCGCGCCGCGTCCTTCGCCGCGTCGAGGGCGCCCATCATCCGCACGACCTGCTCGACGTACGGCTCGCCCCACGACGGCTTGAACGGGTTGACGAGGTGCTTCCAGTTCTCCGGCTTGCGCAGCGCGCCGTCGCCGACGCCGAACGTCTTGCCCTGGAAGACATTGCCCGCCTCGATGAGCCGGTCGTCGGTCGCCAGGTCGAGCCCGTGCGCCTTCGCGATCGGCGTCGCCGTCTCCTGCGCCCGGTCCAGCGGCGAGGCCACGACATGGGTCACGTCACGCGAGGACAGGTGCTCGGCGACCCGGTCGGCCATCTGCCGGCCGAGCTCGGAGAGGTGGTAGTCGGGCAGTCGCCCGTACAGGATCCCCTCCGGGTTGTGCACCTCTCCGTGCCGCATCACGTGGACGACGGTGATGTCCTGGTCGGACTTGCCGGCAGTGGTCATGCTTGCGTGGCCTCCGCAGCCGCGCGCGCGGCACCGGGGAGCGCGGCGGCGATGCGCTCGACCGCCCGCTCGTCATGGGCAGTGGAGACGAACCAGGACTCGAAGGCCGACGGCGGCAGATAGACGCCCTGCGCCAGCATCGAGTGGAAGAACGCGGTGAAGCGGAAGGACTCCTGCGCCTTCGCGTCCTCGTAGTTGCGCACCTCGTTCTCCGTGAAGAACACGGAGAACATGTTCGAGGCGCTCTGCACGCGGTGCGCGACGCCCTCCTTGGTGAGCGCGGCGCCCACCAGGGTGCGCAGCTCCTCGGAGACCGCGTCGATCTTCGCGTACGCGGCGTCGTCGAGCAGCCGCAGCTGCGCGACGCCGGCCGCCGTCGCGATCGGGTTCCCGGACAGCGTGCCCGCCTGGTAGACGGGTCCCGCCGGGGCGAGGTGCCCCATGACGTCCGCGCGGCCACCGAACGCGGCGGCCGGGAAGCCACCGCCCATGACCTTGCCGAACGTCATCAGGTCGGGTGCCACCCCGTCGATGCCGTACCAGCCGGCCTTCGACGTGCGGAAGCCGGTCATGACCTCGTCGGAGATGTACAGCGCGCCGTTCTCGCGGCACAGGTCCGCGAGGCCCTGGTTGAAGCCTTCGAGCGGCGGCACGACGCCCATGTTGCCCGGCGACGCCTCGGTGATGACACAGGCGACCTGGCCCTCGTTCGCGGCGAACGCGGCCCGCACGGCTTCGAGGTCGTTGTACGGGACGACGATGGTGTCGCCCGCCTGGGCGCCGGTCACACCAGGGGTGTCCGGCAGCCCGAAGGTCGCCACCCCCGAACCCGCGGCGGCGAGCAGCGCGTCCACGTGCCCGTGGTAGCAGCCGGCGAACTTGATCACCTTGGCGCGCCCGGTGAACCCGCGGGCGAGCCGGATCGCGGACATGGTCGCCTCGGTCCCGCTGGACACCAGCCGCACCTGCTCGACCGGCGCGATCCGCGCGACGATCTCCTCGGCCAGGGCGACCTCGCCCTCACCCGGCGTACCGAAGGATGTGCCGCGCGCGACGGCGTCCTGGACGGCCGCGATCACCTCGGGACGGGAATGGCCGAGGATCATCGGTCCCCAGGAGCAGACGAGGTCGACGTACTCGCGACCGTCGGCATCCGTGAGGTACGGACCGGTACCGGACACCATGAACCGGGGCGTACCGCCCACGGCACGGAACGCGCGAACGGGCGAGTTCACGCCGCCCGGCGTCACGAGGGCCGCACGGTCGAAGAGACCCTGCGAGACCGGTGCTTCATAGGGGTACGGTGCGGTCGCGCCCGACGGCGGCGCCGCGGACCCGGGGATGTTGTTCGCCTCTGCCATGCCTCTCAGCGTACGGGCAGGCTCCGCGGAGCCCGGCTCATCCCCTGCTTCTCTGGCCACGACGGGAACCGACTACCTAAACTCCCGGGGGACGGGCCGCTCGCGGACAGTTCACGCTGTACGCCGGCGCGGGGTTCGCTCCCCGGCCCGCGCAGGTGTTTCACCGCACGTTTCGGCGAGTGACCGTGGGGGAGGTCACTGACACGATGATCGGGTTGCGCGGTGGTGGCCGCGCGGCCTAGAAAAGGGGCGAGGCGCCCTGGAAAAGCAGTCGGGTGGAGATATGCATCGCGGTGGCGGACTGGGCGAGGGGACCGACGATCTGGGCCCCCGGCGTGCCCGGCGGGGAAAGCACCGGCGCGACGCGGAGGCGGCAGCGGCACCGGCGGAAGAAGCGGACGCCGGGCAGGCACTGGGCGGGACCGGGAGCAGGAATGGTGGCCGGGTGGGGGTGACGTACAAATACTTCGGCGCGCCCGACGGTGCCACGGCGGCCCGTGTCCCCATCTCGATGCGCCCCGAGGAGCTCGGCGGTGACGAGCTCGGCATGGGCGGCATGTTCACCAAGATCAAGCCGGAGACGATGGCCGCGATGGTCCTCACCGGCATAGAGGGCATACCTCTGCACAAGGTCCCCCCGCTGGAACTGGTCGTCCTGCACCCCGACTACGCGGTCGTGAAGCTGCCCATGACGGTCGTCGACCCGCTGCGCGGCGTCGGCGAGGAGGCCGTGGGCGCCGCGGCGTTCATCTGGTCGACGGTCCCGGACCGCGGCGGCCCGCGCGACGCGTTCAACGTGTACCAACTGCTCCACGAATGGCAGGACTTCAGCCACCGACTGCACGACGCGGGACACCAGGCCTACTGCCTCGTCTGGCCCTGACCGCCCACGCCACGCCCGCCGGCTTCAGTCCCGCTCCTCCGGCACCCCCCGCACCGTGAACCCGATCGCCGCTCCCCCGCCGACTCGCCCCTTCGCGAACGGCACGCCCCCGTGGGCCGCCGCGACCTCCTGGACGATCGACAGTCCGAGGCCGGATCCGGGCAGGCTGCGGGCGGCCGGCGCGCGGTAGAAGCGGTCGAAGACCCGGTCCAGGTCCGAGTCCGCGATGCCGGGACCCCGGTCGAGCACCTCGACGCGCACTCCGTCCGGGAGGCCTCCCGTGACCACGATCTCGATCGGCTCCGTCCCGTCGCTGTCGAACTTGGCGGCGTTCTCCACCAGGTTCGACACCGCGCGCTGGAGCGAGGCCGGGCGGCCCCGGATCACCGTGTCGCCCCGCGAACGCACCGTGACCGTGCGGCCCGTGCGGCGGCGCGCGAGGACCGCCGTGTCCTCGGCCGTCTCGGCGAGCGCCACCTCGACGACCGGCTCGTCGTCCTCCTTGCCCGCGGCCAGCTCCACCAACTCGTTCACCAGATCGGTCAGTTCACGCGACTCCTGCGCCAGGTCGGCGATCAGCTCCTCGCGGGCGGCGGGGGGCAGGTCCTCGATACGGCGCAGCAGCGAGATGTTCGTACGCAGCGAGGTGAGCGGCGTACGCAGTTCATGGCCGGCGTCCTGCACCAGGCGGCGCTGGTCCTCCATGGAGCGCGCAAGCCGCCCCAGCATCCGGTCGAAGGAGCGCCCCAGGCTGCCCACCTCGTCGCCGCCGGTGACCGGCACCCGCACATCGAGGTGCCCCGTGCCCGCCACGTCCTCCGCCGCCTCGGCCAGCCTGACCAGGCGCCCCGTGATCCGGCGCGCCAGCCACCAGCCGACGAGTCCCGCCGCGATGATCACGAAACCGGCCAACAGGCCCGTGCGCTGCTGGAGTTCACGCAGCAGGTCCTCCGTGTCGCTGAACTCCTGCGCGACCTGGACCGCGCCGCGCCCGCCGCCCAGCGACACGGCCGTCAACCGGTACTCGTCGCCGCCGATCTCCACATCGCGCCGCGACCCGCCCGCCTCCGCCCCGTCGGCCTCCTCCGTCACGCCGGCGTGCGCCTCGTCGGCGGTGCGCCGGTCGGCCGCGTTCACCGGCAGCTGCGGGCTGCCGCGGTCGACTATCCGGCCGCCCGGCCCGAGGATCTGGACATCCGTACGGGCCGGCCTGATCAGGTCGTCGCGCGGCCCGTCGTGGTCCGGGTCCCCCGACGCGAAGTCGTACGGGGTGAGCTCGGTCTCCTTCACCTGCTGCCGCAGGTCGCTGACGACCTCGTCGAACACGGCCTGCTGGTCGACGCGGACGAGGCGCGCCGCGGCGTCGTAGGAGAGGAAGCCGACCAGGACGGTGACGGCCGCCGCGACGGCCGCGAACGACACGGCGAACGTGGTCCGCAGGGACCGGGCGCGCGGGCGCCCGTGCAGGAACGCTCGCAGGCGGCGGCGCGCCATCCTCAGTCCTCCCGCAGCACGTAGCCGACGCCGCGCACGGTGTGGATCAGGGAGGGGGCGCCGGGTTCGTCGACCTTGCGGCGCAGATAGCCGACGTAGACGGCGAGGTTCTTCGACCCGGGGCCGAAGTCGTAGCCCCAGATGCGGTCGTAGATCGTGGCGTGGTCGAGGACGATGCCCGCGTTGCGCACGAGCAGCTCCAAGAGGTCGAACTCGGTGCGGGTGAGTTCCAGTTCGCGCTCACCGCGCCAGGCCCGCCTCGCCTGCGGGTCCATCCGGAGGTCGGCCGCGGCGACCTGGCCGTCCGGCTCGGACGGTGATGCGTCGCGGCCGTCGTCCGAGGCAGCGCCGTTGGTGCGGCGCAGCAGGGCACGCAGCCGCGCGAAGACCTCGTCCACGTCGAACGGCTTCACGACGTAGTCGTCCGCGCCCGCGTCCAGGCCCGCGATCCGGTCGGGCGTCTCGACCAGCGCCGTCAGCATCAGGATCGGCGTGCGGTCGCCCTCGGCGCGCAGCACCCGGCACACCTGAAGGCCGTCGATGCCCGGCATCATCACGTCCAGGACGAGTATGTCGGGCGCCCTGCGGTGGGCCTGGGCGATCGCCTCCACTCCGTCGGCGACGGCCGTGACCTCGTAACCCTCCAGGGTCAGGGCCCGCTCCAGGGCATGGCGGATGGCACGGTCGTCCTCGGCGAGCAGCACGGTCGGGGACGCGGCGCGGGGCGTGGCGGACGCAGCGGTTGGGGACACGCGTTCCAGTGTGCCCCCCGCGCCCGGGGGCGTACCCCCTGACCAGGGGCCCGCCGGACGCCTTCTTACCCGCCTCTCACCCGGGCGCGAACGGCGGCTTACCTCGCTGGACCAGGCTGCCGCCGTATGTTGCGGGCAAAGGGCCCGCCGGGAGGGTTGTCCATGAAGATCGTGTTCCTGCTGCACAACGCGTACGCGATCGGCGGGACCGTACGGACCACGCTCAACCTCGCCGCCGCGCTCGCGGGGTGCGGTGGCCACGAGGTGGAGATCGTCTCGATGTCCCGGCACCGCGAGGTGCCGCGCTTCACGGTCGACCCCGCCGTCTCACTGGTCCCGCTCGTCGACACGCGCATCGGCGGCGTCGACACGCAGTACGCGGCGTACGGGGAACCCGCGCAGGACTTTCCCGCCGCCGAGAAGCGCCACAAGCAGTACACCCGTCTGCACGATCTGCGCGTGCGTGAGTACCTGGAGCACTGCGACGCTGACGTCGTGATCGGTACGCGCCCCGGCATCAACGTCTATCTGGCGATGCACGGCCCGCGCACCGCACTGCGCATCGGGCAGGAGCACCTGCGCCACGACGCCCACAGCAAGAAGCTCCGGGCGGTACTCGCCCGCCACTACCGCTCCCTCGACGCCGTCGTCACCATGACCGCGGCGGACGCCGAGGTGTACCGGGCGCGCATGACCCTGCCGGGTGTACGGGTTCTGTCGGTCCCGAACATCGTGCCGGAGGCGCCCTGTCCCCCGTCCGAGGGAACTTCCAAGATCATCGCGAGTGCCGGGCGTCTCGCGCCGGGCAAGCGCTTCGACCTGCTCCTGGAGGCCTTCGCGGCCGTCGCCGCGCAGGAACCCGAGTGGCAGCTGCGGATCTACGGCGGCGGGCCCGAGGAAGCGAAGCTGCGCGATCTCGTCGCCGGGCTCGGGCTGACCGGGCGCGCCCATCTGATGGGGGCGCACTCACCCATCGAGCCGGAGTTCGCCAAGGCCTCGATCGTGGTGTCCGCCTCCGACGCGGAGTCCTTCGGGATGACGCTCGTCGAGGCCATGCGGTGCGGGGTTCCGGCGGTCAGCACCAACGCGCCACTCGGCCCCGCCGAGATCATCACGGACGGCGTCGACGGCCGGCTCGTACCCGTCGGGGACGCGCGCGCCCTCGCCGAGGCCATGGTCGATCTCATCCAGGACGCGCCGCACCGGCACGCCATGGCCCGCGCCGCGTTCGCGTCGGCCCGCCGCTACGACCCCGATCCGATCGTCGCCCGCTACGAGCTCCTGTTCGCCGAACTCCGTGAGACGCGGCGCCTGCGCTCTTGGCAGCGGCTGCGCCACCGGGCGGCCAACTGGGCGCGGCGCAAGACCCGTTCGCCCCGCGGCCCGGCCCGGACCGTGCCCGCGCGCGGTGCCCACTCGGACCCACGCCCCACGTGACGCACGAGCGGGAAGGCACATGACGACCAACGACGCACACCTCGGCACCCCCACCCCAGAACCGGCCCGCCCGCAAGGCCCCAAGGCCCCCGGAGCCAAGCGGGACCGGGCCACCGAGGGCCGGGGAAGGCGGGCCGATCAAAACCGGCGGCGACCCGCCCCCCGGCCCGACCTCCACCCGAAGCCCGGACCGTCCGCATCCGGGTCCGGACCGTCCCTGTCCGGGCCCGAGCCGTCCGTGCCCCCGCCCGACGCCCAGCCGGGTACGGCAGCCACCACTGCCCGACCGGAGACCGGAACCACGGCACGGAGGTGGGCCGAGCGCCCTTCCACCCCAGGCCACTCGACGCCTCGGCGGCATCGCGCCCAGCCGCCCGGCCCGACAGCCTCCGCCCACCCGGACACGGACCCGACAGCCTCCACCACCCGACCGCAGACGGGCCGGCCGGAGGCCGGGGCCACCCGCCCGGGGGCCGACGCCGCAGCCACCACCACCCCCCGCCGCCACACCGGACCCACCCCCAGCTGCCCAGCCACCACCACCGCCCCCGGTGCCCCCGGAAGGCGCCCCCGCGCCACCCCGTGGCTCGCCCTCGTAGCCCTCGCCTACGCCCTCGTTCAGTGCTTGCTCGTCGTGCCGCCGCTCGCGCACGCGCTCGGGTGGGACGAGACCGTGTACGTGTCGCAGTACGACCCGCGTGTCCCCGCCGCCTTCTTCAGCGCGCCGCGCTCCCGCGGCATCAGCTTCCTGACCGCGCCGTTCATCGCGGCCACCCCGTCCGTGCTCGTCCTGCGCATCGGGCTCACGCTGCTCTCGTCGGCCGCCCTGTACGCCGCGTTCCGCGTATGGCGTCCCGTCGTCGGGGCCCGCACCACCGCCCTCGCCGCGCTGCTGTTCGGAGGGCTGTGGATCACCCAGATCTCCGGGCCTCAGGCCATGCCCAACCTCTGGGTCGCGTTCGGCGCGGTCGCCGCCACCGGCTGGTTCCTGCGCGCGGTGATCGGGCGCGAACCCCGCGCCAGCTGGTGGCTCGCAGGCTGTGTCGCCGTGACCGCCCTGTTCCGCGCCCCGGACGCGGTCTGGCTCGCCCTGCCCCTGATCGCCACGGCCCTGTTCCGCAACCGCCGCACCCTGCCCTACCTGGTCGGCGGACTCGCGGTCGGCCTCGCCCAGTGGGTCGCGGAGGCGTTCATCCGCTTCGGCTCGGTACAGGACCGGCTGCATGTGTCGAGCGCCACCGAGGGCGACATGGGCCTGCACCTCAACTTCGGCAACGCCTGGTCCAGCCTCAACGGCCCCCTGCTGTGCCGCCCGTGCACGGCGACCCAGGACTCCCCCGGCCTCACCCTGTGGTGGCTGGTCCTGCCCCTGCTCGCCGCGGCCGCGCTCGCCTACGCCGTGCGCGAGCGCCGGCTCCTGCCGACCGCACTCCCCATGGCCGTCGCCGCCGCGCTCTCCGTGCCGTATCTGCTCATGATCGACTACTCGGCTCCGCGCTTCCTGCTCCCGGCCTACGCGCTCCTCGCACTGCCGGTCGCGGGCCTGGTCACGCGCCTGAACTCGCGCCGCGCCCTCGTCCTCGCAGGACTGTTCATCGCGGCGCAGCTCGTCTCGCAGGCCACTGTCCTGACCCCGGTCACCGCGTCCACCGCGCTCACGAACGAGCGCTACCGCGCCGCCGCCGACGGACTGCGCACCCTGGGCCTGCGGCCGCCCTGCCTGGTCTCGGGCCCGCGCGCCCTCCCCATCGCCTACGACGCGGGCTGCGCCTCCGCCCAGGTGGACGGCAACAACCTCTCGACGACCGTCGCGGGCCTCCTCGACCGCGCCGCCGAGGTGCCGACCGCCCTCCTCACGGAAAGGGGACAGCGCCCACCGCACTATGCGCGCGACTGGACGCCGTATCCCCTGCACCGCACCCCCGGCTGGACGGCCTGGCTCGCGCCGGCCGGCCCGCAGGGCCCGTAACCCGACGGACGACGCCTACTCCGCCCGCAGCGCGGCAAGCTGCCGCTCGAAGGGGACGACATCGTCGCCCCACTCCACCGGCGCCGGGCGGGCCGCCGCGAGCCCGGTCATGAGCCGGGCGAGCTCGCCGCCCGCCCGTTCGACGCGCTGCTCGAGACCCTCCGCTCCCCAGTCCTGCGACGCCGCGTACACGGCGGTCGGCACGACCACGGCCCGCAGGTAGGCGAACAGCGGACGCATCGCGTGCTCCACGACGAGCGAGTGCCGCGGCGTGCCGCCGGTCGCCCCGACGAGCACCGGCTTCCCGGTGAGCGCGTCCTTGTCGAGCACGTCGAAGAACGACTTGAACAGACCGCTGTACGAGGCCGAGAACACCGGCGACACGGCGATCAGACCGTCCGCCCCGGCCACCGCGTCGAGCGCCTCCCTGAGGGCGGGCCCGGGGAACCCGGTGACCAGGTTGTGCGCGATCTCGACGGCAAGGTCACGCAGTTCGACGACGGTCACGTCCACATCGGCGCCCGCGACCTGCGAGGTCACCGCCCGCGTGAGCCGGTCGGCGAGGATCCGGCTCGACGACGGGGCGCTCAGCCCCGCCGACACGACGACGAGCTTCATACGGCCGGCACCTCCTTCTCCTGCTGGGTCTTCAGCTCCGCCTCGGCGACGCGCGACGCGTGCGTCGGCGCGTCCGGCACGTTCGCCGGGCGACTGTTCGCGAACTCCTTGCGCAGCACCGGCACGACCTCCTCGCCGAGGATGTCGAGCTGCTCCAGGACGGTCTTCAGCGGCAGACCGGCGTGGTCCATCAGGAACAGCTGGCGCTGGTAGTCACCGACGTGCTCCCGGAAGCCGAGGGTGCGCTCGATCACCTGCTGCGGGGATCCCACGGTCAGCGGGGTCTGCGAGGTGAAGTCCTCCAGGGAGGGGCCGTGTCCGTAGACGGGCGCGTTGTCGAAGTACGGGCGGAACTCCCGCACCGCGTCCTGCGAGTTCTTGCGCATGAACACCTGGCCGCCGAGGCCGACGATCGCCTGCTCGGGGGCGCCGTGCCCGTAGTGGGCGAAGCGGCGGCGGTAGAGGTTCACCATCTGCTTGGTGTGCTCCATCGGCCAGAAGATGTTGTTGTGGAAGAACCCATCGCCGTAGAACGCGGCCTGCTCGGCGATCTCGGGGGAGCGGATCGAGCCGTGCCACACGAAGGGCGCGACCCCGTCGAGCGGGCGCGGCGTCGAGGTGAAGGACTGCAGCGGCGTACGGAACTTGCCCTCCCACGTCACGACGTCCTCGTCCCACAGGCGGCGCAGCAGGGCGTAGTTCTCGACGGCGAGGTTGATGCCCTCGCGGATGTCCTTGCCGAACCAGGGGTAGACGGGGCCGGTGTTGCCGCGGCCCATCATCAGGTCGACGCGGCCGTCCGCGACGTGCTGGAGCATCGCGAAGTCCTCGGCGATCTTCACCGGGTCGTTCGTGGTGATCAGCGTCGTGGAGGTGGAGAGGATCAGGTTCTCGGTGCGGGCGGCGATGTAGCCGAGCATCGTGGTCGGCGACGACGGCACGAAGGGCGGGTTGTGGTGCTCGCCGGTGGCGAAGACGTCGAGCCCGACCTCCTCCGCCTTCAGAGCGATGGCGAGCATGGCCTTGATGCGCTCGTGCTCACTCGGCGTACGGCCCGTCGTCGGATCGGCTGTGACGTCACCGACGCTGAAGATCCCGAACTGCATGGCGCTCACCCTTCGAGGTTGTTGATGATTCAACTATACCCTCGAACGGTGACGGCCCCGCCTCTATTCCTCAGGGCTCTCAGCTCACCGGCGCCGCCCACCGCGGATCCCGCCCCGTCGCCGCGAGCAGCCGCTCGAACGCCGACGCCCCCGCGGGCTCCGGCACCGCCTCCCCGAACACCCCCATCGACCGCGCCGTCGGCGCCAGCTCCGCGACGGTCCCGGCCAGCCGCTCCACGACGACGAGCGCTTCCCCCTCGGGCACGTACTCCTGCCCCGTCGCCCGCGCCAGGTCCCAGATGTGCACGGTCAGATCGAGCAGCACCATGGAGCCGACCGTGGCCGCCGGCATGTTCATCGCGCCGGTCGTCCCCTCCTCGGCACCCGGCGCCGACCAGGCCGCCACCAGTTTCCGGGCCTCCTCACCGAACCGCTCACGCCAGTCGGGCCCCTCGGCCACCCGGTCCGCGGACTCCGTGAAGGCCGAGAAGCCGGAGTCCTGCTTCGCGGCCAGCCGCTGGAACTGCTCCATCACCTGGAAGAGGTGGTTGAGCAGGGCCTTCACGTCGAATTCCGCGCACGGCGTCGCCGCTTCGAGACGGCTGTCGGGCAGGGCGCGGACGACCGGGACGGCCCGCTCCACGGCCACGCCCAGCAGATCGCCGATGCCGCGCGGGTTCCCGACACTCCCGTTGTTCCCGTGGATGTCATTCATGGCGCCAAGCTAGGAGCCCGAACCCGGCCCGTCTTGAAGAAAGGCGACATACGATCCGGCCATGGCCGCACCCAGCCGTGACACCCGCGGCATCGTCGACCCGAACGAGCTCCTGACCCGCGTACGGTTCCGCCGCCACGAGCCCGCCGAGCCGCTGCGCCACTATGTCGAGAACTACTGGTTCATCGACTGGGACCTCACCGAGCCCTACGCCTCGCACATCGTCCCGCACCCCTCGGTCAACCTGACCTTCGAGCACTACGACTACGCGGGCGGCGCCGAAGGCCCCGGCGGACCTCCCGTCGGCATGGTCACCGGCGTCGCGCTCGGCCTGTTCACCAAGAAGCTGACGGGCCGCGGCCGGGTGTGCGGGGTGAAGTTCCGCAGCGGAGGCTTCCGGCCCTACGCCCCTGACGTGCCGGTCATCCACTGGACCGGCCAGGAGCTGCCCATGGGCGACGTGTTCACCGGCGCCCCGCCCGACATCGCCCGAGCGGTCACCGGCCCCGACGACGAGCACGCACGCGTGGCCGCACTCGACGCCTTCCTGCTCGCCCGCGCCGCCGCCGACGACCCACAGGCCGACCTCGCCATGGACCTCGTCGACCGCATCCGCACCGACGCCACCGTGCACCGCGTCGGCGAGTTCGCGGCCGCACAGGGCCTCTCCGTACGGGCCCTGCAACGCCTCTTCTCCGCCTACGTCGGCGTCGGACCGAAGTGGATCATCCTGCGCCACCGCATCCACCAGGCTCTGGAACGCGCCGACTCGGACGCCGCCGTCGACTGGTCAGCCCTCGCCGCCGACCTCGGATACGCCGACCAGGCCCATCTCGTCAGAGATTTCACCGCGACCGTAGGCGTGCCGCCGACGGCCTACGCACCGAGGAACCGATGAGCCGATGACGCACAGCACCGAACGCAGGACGGCCGGGGAAAAGACGGCGCACATAGGCCTCGTGCCCTGGGCGGACGCCGACTTCGACCTCCTGCTCAAGAACAACGCGCCCGAGATGACGGCCCACCTCGGCGGCCCCGAGACCCTCGACCAGCTCATGGACCGCCACCGCCGCTACCTCGCCCTGTCCACACTCGACGGGCACGGCCGGATGTTCCGCATCACCGCGGGACCCGACGCCCCCGCGGCCGGCTCCATCGGCTACTGGGCGACACCGTGGCAGGGCGAACGGATCTGGGAGACCGGCTGGGGCGTCCTCCCCGGCTACCAGGGCCGCGGCATCGCCGCCGCGGCCGCCCGTCTCGTCGCCGCACATGCGGCCGCCGACCGGGCACGACTCCGCCATCTGCACGCGTTCCCGGCCGTCGACCACTCCGCGTCGAACGGCGTCTGCCGCAGCGCCGGCTTCACCCTGCGCGGCCCCTGCGACTTCGAGTACCCGAAGGGCCGCGCGATCCGCTGCCACGACTGGCACCTCGACCTGCGGACCCTCAGCCGAGCTTCTTCGCGAAGTGGAACGCCGTGATGTCCATGCGCTCCCGCAGATAGAAGCGGTGCGCGTCCGTCCGGCGCGTCCCCGAGTCCAACTGGAGCGTGCGGCAGCCCAGTTCACGCGCCCGCTCCTCCAGGTACGCGAGCAGCGCCCGGCCCACGCCGCCCGACCTCGCCCGCTCGGCGGTCACCAGGTCGTCGACGTACAGCTTGCGCAGCGCGCTCGTGTTGGCGACCACGCGCCACCCCGCGACGCCCGCGCACGACCCGTCGCCGGTGTACGCGGCCGTGAACCGCAGCCCCTGCGGGTACCCCTCCGCGTACACCTCACAGAACAGCTCGCCGGTCAGGTGCGGGCGCAGCTCCCGGAGCACGGGCAGGACCTCGGCGCCGAGGCGTGGATCGCCGGGCTCCATGTCAGTGATCTTCATGCCCGAACGATAGGAGCCCCGCCCGGGGACGCACACCTCCGTCTCAGAAGGAGTCGCCCAGCTCACAGGAGTCAGAAGTAGTAGACGTCCCCGGTGTCCAGGGCCAGCACCTTGTGGGTGCTGTTCTGCGGATTGTGGTCGGCGGTGCCTCCGCTCCACATCGTGTCGATCCGCACCGTCACCTCCGAAGGTGCCCCGGCCAGCCGCGCGGACACCCGGATCCGCCTGCCCCTGCTGTCCGCCGGCAGTGCGCCGGTCCGGCACAGGACCGTCTGCGTATCCGCCCGCACACACATCGGCGGCAGCCCCCGCGTGTCCGTGACCGGCGCCGACCAGCGCAGCCGCAGCGTGGCGTCCGCCACCGACGACGGACCGTGGTTCTGCGGGATCAGCCGGGTCTCCACCCGGCCCCCGGACATGGCGACCTGCCCGTGATACGCCAGATCGACCTCCGGAACGGGCCGCGGCCGGGTCCGGGGCCCGTCGGCAACGGCGGGACCGGCCCCCAGCACCACGGCGGCACTCAGCCCGACGGCCCCGAGCCCACGCCCGACCTCACGCCCAATTCCACGCCCCACACCACGCCTCACCAGCATGTTCTTTCCGCCCTCTCGTCCTCCGCCACAGATCACCGACCACGAATCACCGGTCACGGCCAGGCGGGTCTCCTGATGTATCCCACGCATCCCGCCCCGCAGGCGCCGTCCAACAGGTGACGGTGCGGCGGCCGCGCAGGACCGGCATGGCAGCCTGTCCCGCATGCTTGTCGCCCGCTCCGCGCTCCTCTTCGTCCTCGCCGCCCTTTTCGAGATCGGCGGCGCCTGGCTCGTCTGGCAGGGCGTGCGCGAACACAAGGGATGGGCGTGGATCGGCGCGGGCGTCATCGCCCTCGGCATCTACGGCTTCGTGGCCACGCTCCAGCCCGACGGCGAGTTCGGCCGCGTCCTCGCCGCGTACGGAGGCGTCTTCGTCGCGGGCTCGATCGCCTGGGGCATGGTCGCGGACGGCTACCGGCCCGACCGCTGGGACGTCACCGGAGCCCTCATCTGCCTGGCCGGCATGGCCGTGATCATGTACGTGCCCCGCGGCGGCCGGTGACACCACCGCGCGCCGCCTGCCTATCCTGGCGGGAGTCGATCGCACGTCCGAGGAGCAAGCCATGACCGCCGCCGCGCCCGCAGCCGCCTCCCGCATCGCCGTCATCACCGGCGCGAGCAGCGGAATCGGCGCAGCCAGCGCACGACAGCTGGCGGCTGCCGGCTACCGGGTCGTGCTCACCGCGCGCCGCAAGGACCGGATCGAGACGCTGGCCGCCGAGATCAACGACGCGGGCCACCAGGCGGCGGCCTACGCGCTCGACATCACGGACCGCGCCGCGGTCGACGAGTTCGCCACGGCCTTCAAGACCATCGGCGTCCTCGTGAACAACGCGGGCGGCGCGCTCGGCGCGGACCCCGTGGCGACGGGCGACCCCGCCGAGTGGCGCCAGATGTACGAGACGAACGTCATCGGCACGCTGAACGTCACCCAGGCCCTGCTCCCCGCGCTCACCGCGAGCGGCGACGGCACGGTCGTCGTCCTCTCCTCCACGGCCGGGCACGGCACGTACGAGGGCGGCGCCGGCTATGTGGCCGCCAAGCACGCCGAGCACGTCCTCGCCGAGACCCTGCGTCTGGAGATCGTCGGCACCCCGGTCCGCGTCATCGAGGTCGCGCCCGGCATGGTCAAGACCGAGGAGTTCGCCCTGACCCGCTTCGGCGGCGACACCGAGAAGGCCGAGAAGGTCTACGCGGGCGTCGCCGAACCGCTCTCGGCGGACGACGTGGCCGACACCATCACCTGGGCGGTCACCCGCCCCAGCCACGTGAACATCGACCTGCTCGTCGTCCGCCCCCGCGCCCAGGCCTCCAACACCAAGGTCCACCGGGAGCTGTGATGCCCCCGGAACCCCCCGACCCGCTCGAGATCCTGGAGCGCGAAGCGGACGAGCGCCGCCGCGAAGAGGAGAAACGCGGCGAGCGCCACATGTGGTGGTACCTGGCCTACTTCCTCTTCGGCATCCACCTGGTGGCCCTGGTCATGATCTACGCGGTCACCCACGCGAAGTAGCGAAGCGGCCAGGCAGGCGCGCGCCGAGGCGGTTCAGCCCTTCACGCAGACGACCTGCTTCAGCTTCGCGACGACCTCGACCAGGTCGCGCTGCTGGTCGATGACCTTCTCGATCGGCTTGTAGGCACCCGGGATCTCGTCGACGACACCGGAGTCCTTACGGCACTCCACGCCCCGCGTCTGCTCCTCCAGGTCCTTCGTCGAGAACTGCTTCTTCGCGGCGTTCCGGCTCATCCTGCGGCCGGCACCGTGCGACGCCGAGTTGAACGACGCCACGTTCCCGAGGCCCTTCACGATGTACGAGCCCGTGCCCATCGACCCCGGGATGATCCCGTACTCACCGGAACCCGCGCGGATCGCGCCCTTCCGGGTGACGAGCAGGTCCATGCCGTCGTAGCGCTCCTCCGACACGTAGTTGTGGTGGCAGGAGATCACCGGCTCGAACGTCGGCTTCGCCTTCTTGAACTCGCGGCGAATCACGTCCAGGGAGAGCGCCATCATGACCGCGCGGTTGTACTTCGCGTACTCCTGCGCCCAGAACAGGTCGTTGCGGTACGCCGCCATCTGCGGGGTCTGCGCGATGAACACCGCGAGGTCCCGGTCGACCAGGCCCTGATTGTGCGACAGCTTCTGCGCGACGCCGATGTGGTGGTCGGCCAGTTCCTTGCCGATGTTCCGCGAACCCGAATGGAGCATGACCCAGACAGAATTGTCTGTATCGAGGCAAAACTCCCAGAAATGATTCCCGCTGCCGAGCGTCCCCATCTGCTTCGCGGCCCGTTCCTCACGGAACTTCACCGCGTCCGCGACCCCCTCGAACCGCCCCCAGAAGTCGTCCCAGGCCCCCGTGCCGAAGCCGTGCAGCCGCCCCGGATCCACCGGGTCGTCGTGCATACCGCGGCCCACCGGGATCGCCTGTTCGATCTTCGAACGCAGCCGGGACAGATCCCCGGGCAGGTCATTCGCCGTCAGGGACGTCTTCACCGCCGACATGCCGCAGCCGATGTCCACGCCCACCGCCGCCGGGCAGACCGCGCCGTGCATCGCGATGACCGAGCCGACCGTCGCGCCCTTGCCGAAGTGCACATCGGGCATCACGGCCAGACCCTTGATCCACGGCAACGTCGAGACATTGCGCAGCTGCTGCATCGCCACGTCCTCGACCGACGCCGGATCCGTCCACATCCGGATCGGCACCTTCGCCCCCGGAACCTCTACATACGACATGGTGCCCTCGTTTCCCCCGTACGCTCCCGTACGTTCACATACCCGATTAGAAGTCAGTAATCGCAAATACCGGCGCCAAGGTCAACGAATGGGATATCGGACCGGCGTCCACAGCAGTGCGTGCGATACACATTGTGTCCATCGGCCGTCCTGCGACGGCAACCGAATAAGCACGTCCGACGACGTGCCACCTTGTCGAGAGGGGCCATCACCGTGCAGCGGAAGGCGTACGTACCCGGCGTCGCCGCGCTCCTCGCAGCGCTGCTCACCGGCTGTACCGGAGGTTCCGGGACCACCGGTGACGCGACCGACTCCAAGCCCGGCGACGTCGGCACCAGCGCCGTGGCCGCCCGGCCCGGCAAGTACCGCACCCTGCCCGAGCCGTGCCGGCAGCTCGACAAGAGCACCCTCGACAAGATGCTGCCCGGCATCAAGGAGCTCCCCGAGGGCGAGCAGCGCGACAAGGCGTACGAGGGCGCGGCCACGGTCACGTACGACACGGACCGGCGTGTGGGCTGCCGCTGGAAGGACGACGGGGCGGACGCGACGCATCGCCTGCTGGTCGACTTCGAGCGGGTCGTGTCCTACGACAACGCGGTGAGCGACGACACGGAGGCCGGCCAGGTCTTCACGTCGAAGCGGACCGAAGCGCATCTGCCGGAGCCGGTCCCGACGGACACGACGTCGCCGACTTCTTCCCACTCCCCCTCGGCCGGCACCGGCGAGGACGCCGGGGGCGACACGGAGAAAGAAGGGGATAAGTCAGGCAAGACGGACAACGAGGCGTCGGGCGAAGCGTCGGGCGACGCCTCGTCGAGCCCGTCGGACGACTCCGTTCCGGGCGTCGAACTGCAGCCCCGCGTTCTCGAAGGGCTGGCCGACGAGGCGTTCCTCGACGACCAGCTGACGGCGTCCGCGTCGGCGGGCGGCCACCGCACGGTGACTGTGGTGTTCCGCACGTCCAACGTCATCGTGACCGTCGAGTACGAGCAGCAGCCGGGCCCCGCCGCGAAGGTGCCGGACAGCAAGGAAATGCAGGACAGGGCGCAGGAACTGGCCCGGAAGCTGGCCGGGACGCTGGGCGGGTAACCGGTGGTACCGCGGGTGCGCGGGTCCGCGGAAGCGGAGCCGCGCCGCCCGGCTTGGGCGTACGGTGGCCCATCGGACCCGGGCCGCACCCCTCGGGTACGTACCAGGCAAACCCGGAGAATAAGGAACCATGCACCGACCGACCAAGCGACTCACCCGCATATTTGTCTGCGCAGCCGCCGTGCCGGTGATCCTCGTGGCATCCGGCTGCTCCTCCGGCTCGGACTCCGGCGGCGGGGCCGACAAGGGCTCTTCGAAGGCGTCGGCGTCCGCGAGTGACGCGGCCGCCAAGGTGAAGGCGGCGGCGTACGACTCGCTGCCGCAGCCGTGCGCCGCGATCTCGAAGAAGACGCTCGACGATCTCGTCCCGGAGGCGAAGTCGGGCAAGGCGGGCTCCTCCGACGACGAGTCGGTGCGGGGAACCTGCTCCTGGTCGAGCCTCGACAACAAGGGCGTGAAGGGGTCGCAGTTCCGCTGGCTGAACGCGTCGCTGATGCGTTTCGACTCGGACGCGGCGCGCGGCAGCGGCAACAAGCTGGCGCACGAGTACTTCACCAAGCAGGTGACCGACGCGCAGTCCGTGGACGGCGCGAAGTCCCCGAAGTCGGAGCCGGTCAGTGGCACGGGCGACGAGGCGACGGCGGTGACGTACGAGCTGAAGAAGAAGGAAGGCACCTTCAAGCAGCAGACGGTCGTCACGCGCGTCGAGAACGTCGTCGTCACGGTCGACTACAACGGCGCGGGTCTCGCGGGCGAGAAGGCGCCGGGCGCCGACGAGCTGGTGAAGGACGCCGAGAGGGCGGCGAAGGACGCTGTCGCGGCGGTCGTCGCGGCGAACGGGGCGGGTGGCTCGGACACCGCCGGTTCCGCGTCGGCGAAGCCGTCGGACAAGGCCTCCTCGAAGCCCTCGGGCAAGACGTCCGACAAGTCTTCCGCGAAGCCGTCCGAGAAGTCGTCCTCGAAGACCTCGGCCACGCCGTCGGACAAGGCGTCCTCGAAGTCGTAACCACGTAGGCAACCGGCCGCCAAGTGGCCTTCCATGGCCTCCGGTCGGCGTCGAGCAGGCCTCAACTCACTTGCCGGTCACGCCTTTTGCGGAGCCCGGTCCCTTATGGGGCCGGGCTCCCGCCGTACCGGGCCACGGGCCCCCGCGCCGATGTGCGAGGCTGTTGCGCGCAACAAGGCGTACAGGGAGGGGAGCACGTGTGGCCGCGCCACAGCTGACACGGACGCACCGCATACTCATCGGCGTGGTCGTCGCCGGTGCGGTGGTCATCGCCGGCATCGGTTTCGCGGGTTCGTACGCGGCCGTTCGCTCACTCGCGCTCCAGAAGGGGTTCGGGAACTTCAGCTATGTGTTCCCGATCGGCATCGACGCGGGTATCTGCGTACTGCTCGCCCTGGACCTGCTGCTGACCTGGATCCGCATACCGTTCCCCCTGCTGCGCCAGACGGCGTGGCTGCTGACCGCGGCGACGATCGCGTTCAACGGCGCGGCCGCCTGGCCGGACCCCCTCGGCGTCGGCATGCACGCCGTCATCCCGATCCTGTTCGTCGTCTCGGTCGAGGCGGCGCGGCACGCGGTGGGCCGGATCGCGGACATCACGGCCGACAAGCACATGGAGGGCGTGCGCCTCACGCGCTGGCTGCTCTCCCCGCTGCCCACGTTCCTGCTGTGGCGCCGCATGAAACTGTGGGAGCTGCGCAGTTACGAGGCCGTCATCAAGCTGGAGCAGGAGCGCCTGGTCTACCAGGCGCGCCTGCGGTCCCGCTTCGGGCGCGCCTGGCGCCGCAAGGCCCCCGTCGAGTCCCTGATGCCGCTGCGGCTGGCGAAGTACGGGGTGCCGCTGGCGGAGACCGCCCCCTCGGGTCTGGCCGCCGCCGGCATCGAGCCCGCGCTGCTGCCCCCGGCCCCGGCACCGGCCGCCCCCGCACCCGTTCCCGTTCCCGAGCTGGAGCGTCCCGCTCCGGCGGCCACCGGACCGCAGCCGGTCCCCGCCGGACCCGGCACCCCGGCCGAGGCTGCGGCTGCCGCCGGCGAGGAGTCGAGCCCGTGGTTCGCGACCCCGCCGCAGGCGATGTCGTACGACGGCGGCTACGACCCGTCGTACGTACCTGAGCAGGAGTACGAGCCCTGGTACCAGGAGCAGCACGAGGACCAGGCTCCGGGCCAGGTCCAGGAGCAGTTCCCGGCCGAGGCCTTCATCCCCGCGCAGATGCAGGCACAGGCGCAGATGCAGGAGCCGGAGTTCCCCGTTCCGTCCGGGCCCAACCGCACCCGCCAGCTCGGTGAGGGCATCGAGACCGGCGAGGAGCCGCCGACGGAGGAGGACCTGTACCAGGTGTTCCGCAAGTCGATAGACGGCGAGGGCGGGCCCACCCCGGGCACGTTCCACGCGAACGTCGAGGCGACGTTCGGAACCAGCCTTGAACCGCGTGAACTGCAGCGCTGCATGGACCTGTTCATGCAGCGGCTGAACAGCGAGTTCATCGAGGACCACATCGCCTGACCCGCCACAGACGCGAAAGGGCCGCACCGGATGCTCCGGTGCGGCCCTTTCGCGGTCTCAGGCTCCGAGCAGCTTGCGCACCCGGTCCGCGCCCACGGCGAGCAGCAGCGTGGGCAGCCGCGGCCCGGTGTCACGGCCGACGAGCAGGTCGTACAGGAGCGCGAAGAACGACCGCTGGGCCGTCTTGATCTCCGGCGGCAGCTCCTTCGGCGTCGCGTCCGGCGAGAAGCCCGCCTGGACCTTCGGCACGCCGTAGACGAGGTGCGTCAGGCCGTCGAGGGACCAGTGCGAGTCCAGACCGTCGAGGAGGAGCCGCAGCGACTCGCGGGACTCGTCGTCGAGCGCGGCCAGCGCCTGCCTGTCCGGCTCGGCGCGCACCAGGGTGCGCGACTCGGCGGGCACGTACTTGCTGATCCACGCCTCGGCCCGGTCGAGCCTCGGCCGCACCTCGTCGAGCGCGGTGACCGGGTTCTCCGGGTCGAGCTCGCTGAGGATGCGCAGGGTCTGGTCCTCGGCGCCGGCGGTGATGTCGGCGACGGAGGCCAGGGTGCGGTACGGCAACGGCCGCGGGGTGCGCGGCAGCTCACCGGCCGCGGTGCCCACGGCGCGCGTGTACGCGGCGGCGTCCGCCGGCAGGACCGCGCCGTCCGCGACCTTGGAGGCGAGCTTGTCCCACTCGTCGTAGAGCCGCTGGATCTCCTGGTCGAAGGCGATCTTGAAGGACTGGTTGGGCCGGCGGCGGGCGTACAGCCAGCGAAGGAGCTGCGGCTCCATGATCTGGAGCGCGTCGGCCGGGGTCGGGACCCCGCCCTTGCTGGAGGACATCTTCGCCATGCCGCTGATGCCGACGAACGCGTACATCGGGCCGATCGGCTGCTTGCCGCCGAAGATCCCGACGATCTGCCCGCCGACCTGGAACGACGAGCCCGGGGACGAGTGGTCGACACCGGACGGCTCGAAGATCACGCCCTCGAACGCCCAGCGCATCGGCCAGTCGACCTTCCAGACCAGCTTGCCGCGGTTGAACTCCGTCAGCCGGACCGTCTCGCCGTGGCCGTCGAGCGTGCAGGTGTAGGACAGCTCCGTCGTCTCGTCGTCGTACGACGTGACGGTGGTGAGGTCCTTGCCGCACTCGCCGCAGAACGGCTTGTACGGGTAGTAGCCGCCCGCGCCGCCGCTGCCGTCGTCCTCGTTCGCCGCGCCGGAGCCCTCGGCGGCCTCCAGCTCGGCCTCGTCGAGCGGCTTCTGGTTCTTCTGCTGCTGCGGCTTCTTGTCGGGGTTCTTCTTCGTGCGGTACTGGTCGAGGATCGCGTCGATGTCGCCGCGGTGCTTCATCGCGTGCAGGACCTGCTCGCGGTAGACGCCCGACGTGTACTGCTCGGTCTGGCTGATGCCGTCGAACTCGACGCCCAGCTCGCCGAGCGCCCCGGTCATCGCGGCCTTGAAGTGCTCCGCCCAGTTCGGGTACGCCGATCCGGCGGGCGCCGGGACCGAGGTGAGCGGCTTGCCGATGTGCTCGGCCCAGGACTCGTCGACGCCGGGGACACCGGCCGGCACCTTGCGGTACCGGTCGTAGTCGTCCCAGGAGATCAGGTGCCGGACCTCGTACCCGCGGCGGCGGACCTCGTCGGCGACCAGGTGCGGGGTCATGACCTCGCGCAGGTTCCCCAGGTGGATGGGGCCGGACGGGGAGAGTCCGGACGCGACGACAACGGGTTTGCCCGGGGCACGACGCTCCGACTCGGCAATGACCTCGTCCGCGTAACGGGAGACCCAGTCGGTGGTCTCTGTGCTCTGAGCCACGATCGGCACGTCCTTCTTCCTCATACGTGGAGTGCGTCAGGGACGCCTGACCGTTCCATTCTCCCAGCTGCGCCCCCATCCGCGAAAACCGCTTTTCACCGCGTGGGATACTGAGCTTCTCTGTATATGGAGAAACCCAGGCACCCGAGCAGAACGGCACCTCACCCATGGCCTCGGTCACGTCCCTCACCGCTTCCGTCCACCAGCGTCTCGCGGACGCCCTCTCGGCCGCCCTGCCGGAGGCCGGCGCCGCGGACCCGCTGCTGCGACGAAGTGACCGGGCCGACTTCCAGGCCAACGGGATCCTGGCTCTCGCCAAGAAGGCCAAGGCGAACCCGCGCGAGCTCGCGGCGACCGTCCTGGACGCCCTCCCGGCCAACGACGTGATCAAGGACGTCGAGGTCTCGGGCCCCGGCTTCCTGAACATCACGATCGCCGACAAGGCCATCATCGAGACCCTGGCCGCCCGCGCCGCCGACGACCGCCTCGGCGTGCCGTTCCAGCAGGACGCGGGCACGACGGTCATCGACTACGCCCAGCCGAACGTGGCGAAGGAGATGCACGTCGGCCACCTGCGGTCCGCCGTGATCGGCGCCGCGATGGTCGAGATCCTGGAGTTCACCGGCGAGAAGGTCGTCCGGCGCCACCACATCGGCGACTGGGGCACCCAGTTCGGCATGCTCATCCAGTACCTCCTGGAGCACCCGCACGAGCTGGACCACGACGGCGGCAAGGGCAGCGAGGCTGACGGCGAGGCGGCGATGTCGTCGCTGAACCGGCTCTACAAGGCCTCGCGCGCGCTCTTCGACTCCGACGAGGAGTTCAAGGCCCGCTCCCGGGACCGCGTCGTGGCCCTCCAGGCCGGGGACGCGGAGACCATCGCCCTGTGGCAGCGGTTCGTCGACGAGTCGAAGATCTACTTCTACTCGGTCTTCAACAAGCTCGACATGCAGATCGACGACCCGGACGTGGTCGGCGAGTCCGGCTACAACGACATGCTCGAGGAGACCTGCCGGATCCTGGAGGAGTCGGGCGTCGCCGTCCGCTCCGAGGGTGCGCTGTGCGTCTTCTTCGACGACGTGCTGGGCCCCGACGGCAACAAGGTCCCCCTGATCGTCAAGAAGTCGAACGGCGGCTACGGCTACGCCGCGACCGACCTCTCCGCAATCCGGGACCGCGTCCAGAACCTCAAGGCGTCGACGCTCCTCTACGTCGTGGACGCCCGGCAGTCGCTCCACTTCAAGATGGTCTTCGAGACGGCCCGCCGCGCCGGCTGGCTGAACGGGGACGTGAAGGCGCACCAGCTGGCCTTCGGCACGGTCCTCGGCAAGGACGGCAAGCCGTTCAAGACCCGTGAGGGCGAGACGGTACGCCTGGTGGACCTCCTCGACGAGGCGATCGACCGCGCCACGTCCGTCGTGCGTGAGAAGGCCGAGAAGGTGGGCCTGGCCGAGGAGGAGATCGCCGAGAACGGCGTGTACGTCGGCATCGGCGCGGTGAAGTACGCCGACCTGTCGACCTCCGCCGTGCGGGACTACAAGTTCGACCTGGACCAGATGGTGTCGCTGAACGGCGACACGAGCGTGTACCTCCAGTACGCGTACGCCCGTATCCGCTCGATCTTCGGCAAGGCGGGCGACCGCAGGCCTCTCGCGCACCCGGAGCTGGAGCTGGCCCCGGCGGAGCGGGCCCTCGGCCTGCACCTGGATCAGTTCGGCGAGACGCTGGCCGAGGTCGCGTCGTCGTACGAGCCGCACAAGCTGGCCGCGTACCTGTACCAGCTGGCGTCGCTGTACACGACGTTCTACGACCAGTGCCCGGTCGTGAAGCCGGCGCCCGCGCCGGAGGTCGCCGAGAACCGGCTGTTCCTGTGCGACCTGACGGCCCGCACGCTGCACCAGGGCATGGCGCTCCTGGGCATCAGGACGCCCGAGCGCCTCTGACTGACCGGCCGACCCCGGCCATCCGGGGCTCGATAGCCCGATTACGCCGACTGTGCCCCGCCGGAAGTCCCCGGCGGGGCACAGCCGTTCGGGCCCGGCGGCTATCCGTCGACGCGCTCGCCCCAGCTGCCCGCCCCGATCGGGTAGTCGTAGCCGGGGCGGCCGACATCGGCGCTGGTGCGAAACGCGCTCCCCTGGTTGTCGACCTTCAGGACGCCGTGGCGGGAGCCGCTCGACCACTTCAGCTCCAGGACCCAGCTGACGTCGTGGGCCTTGGTGTTCGCCTTGATGTAGAAGACCTCGGGGTCACTCTCGCTGACCTTGTACGGGAAGTCGCGCTGCCCGTGCTTCGGCGCCGAGACCGGGCGGGGCGCGTCGAGATCCACGCCGAACGACTTCGTTTCCACGTTGCCCCCGCAGCCCACGCCCATCGAGTAGTCGTTCCACGCGAGCGGCGCACCGGACTTCATGACGCGGACATCCATGTCCTCCAGGACCACGGTCTCGCTGCCGGTCCCCTGAACGGTGAGTTTGATGAACTGCTCACCCGAAGCGACCGCGCCGATCGCGCCGACCCAGTTCGGGGCGTCCTGTTCGAGGGGCGGCGGGGGCACCTCGGCCGGCGGCCTGTCGATCAGGAAGTGCTGACTGCAGGGGCTCTCGTAGACGTACGGGGTGGTGGCCACGGTCAGCGGGGTGCCGGTGCCTTCGCCTGCCGCCGGGGCGGACGGGGTGCCCGGTGCGGCACCGGCCGGGGCGCCGCTGCGGGACGGGCCCGCGGAAGGCTTGTGCTTGCGGCCCGGTGACGGGGACGCCGTACCGGACGGGTCCGCGGAACGGGCTCCCGGCGCAACGGACGAGGTGGCCCCGGCTCGGTCCTTCCGGCCGCCGCCGTCACCGCTTCCGCCTCCGGCGAGGTGCACGGCGAACGCGCCGGCTCCCCCGGCCACGACGACTGCCAGGGCGGCGGCGAGCACGACAGTACGCCGCAAGCGGCGCTTCCCGGGGGCGGGCACGGGCTCCGCGTCGGGCACGGACGGCGGCGCCACCGCCGAGGGCTCCTCCACCGCCGCCACCGGCTTCGTCCTGCGCGCCGCGTCCGCGAGGACCCACAGCCGGTGCAGCTCGACGAGCTCCTCGGGCCCGGCCTTGCACAGCCGCGCCAGCCGCTCGACCGGCGCGTAGTCGACCGGCACCGCATCCCCGTTGCAGTACCGGTGCAGCGTCGACGTACTCATGTGCAGCCGCTTCGCGAGCACGCCGTAACTCAGACCCGAGCGCTCCTTCAGCCCTCGCAGCAGCGTCGCGAACTCCGCCGTCCCGTCAGCCTCAGCCACCGTTCCCCAACCCCCTCATCCCATTCCGGCGTTCCAGGGCATGGTCGTTTCCCCAGGTCAGAGCCGGTACGAACGTTCCAGCGTCCCAAGTGGTCCTGCATCACTGGCGATTGGGACAGATCACCGCACAAGCTCTGGCCATCCAAGCACGCCGCTTCCGAAGGGGATCACCAGTGTCCATCGCCGCACCCACCCGCTCCCGTATCCGCCTCCTCACGGCCGCTGCCACGGTCGCCCTGGCCGCGCTCTCCCTGACTGCCTGCAACAACGGGGACGGGGTCCGCGACGAGGGCGCGTCGCAGCAGCCGTCGAAGTCGGCGCCGGCCGACGGCGACAGCGGCAAGGACACGAGCGCCGGATCCACGACGGGCACCAGCACCGGCACCAGCACCGGAAGCGGCGCCACCACCAAGCCGAAGCCCCGGCCCGCCCCCACCGGCAAGAACAACCCCACCACCTCCACCGCCCGCGTCACATGCAACGGCTCCACGGTCAAGGTCACCGCCCAGTCCGTCGCGCGCCCCGTCAACCACATGCTCCTGACGGTGACCAACACCGGCTCGAAGCGATGCGACCTGTACGGCTACCCGGCCGTCCGCTTCGGCGAGGCCCAGTCGGTCCCGCCGGTGATCGACGACTCGCAGCCGCAGGCGGTGGTCTCCCTGCCGCCGGGCCAGTCCGCCTACGCGGGCGTCGCACTCTCCGGCGGCGACGACGGCGGCGGTTCCAACGGGCGTACGGAGAAGACGCTCGAGGTCTTCTTCCAGGGCCGCAACACGAACGACGGCGGCCCCGGCGCCAAGGCCGCGCTGCCCGCGAAGGGCGTCTACATCGACGACTCGCTCAAGGTCACGTACTGGCAGCAGTCGATGAGCGACGCGCTGACCTGGTGACCTGCCGAACGTGAAAAAGCTGCCCCGCCGGTCATGTACCGGCGGGGCAGCGGGAGTTCAGGGGGCGAGCGCGGTCACAGGCCGCGTGCGACCTCCGTCGCCCAGTACGTGAGGATCATGTTCGCGCCGGCCCGCTTGATGCCGAGGAGCGTCTCCAGGATGGCCCGGTCGCGCTCGATCCAGCCGCGCTGCGCGGCGGCCTCGATCATCGAGTACTCGCCGCTGATCTGGTACGCGGCGACCGGCACGTCCACCGACTCGGCGACCTTGGCGAGGATGTCGAGGTAGGGACCGGCCGGCTTGACCATCACCATGTCGGCGCCCTCTTCGAGGTCGAGCGCCAGCTCCCGCAGGGACTCCCGGACGTTGGCCGGGTCCTGCTGGTACGTCTTGCGGTCGCCGGTCAGCGAGGAGCCGACGGCCTCACGGAACGGCCCGTAGAACGCCGACGAGTACTTCGCGGTGTAGGCGAGGATCGAGACGTCCTCCTTGCCGATGGTGTCCAGCGCGTCGCGGATCACCCCGACCTGCCCGTCCATCATGCCGCTGGGGCCCACGACATGGGCGCCCGCGTCGGCCTGGACCTGCGCCATCTCGGCGTACCGCTCCAGCGTCGCGTCGTTGTCGACGCGCCCCTCGGCGTCCAGGACACCGCAGTGCCCGTGGTCCGTGAACTCGTCGAGGCACAGGTCGGACATGACGATGAGGTCGTCGCCGACCTCGGCGCGCACATCGCGCAGCGCCACCTGGAGGATGCCGTCGGGGTCCGTACCGGCCGTCCCGAGGGCGTCCTTCTTCGCGTCGTCCGGCACGCCGAAGAGCATGATCCCGGAGACCCCGGCCTCCAGCGCCTCGACAGCCGCCTTCTTCAGGGTGTCCCGGGTGTGCTGCACGACACCGGGCATGGACCCGATCGCGACCGGCTCGCCGATGCCCTCCCGCACGAACGCGGGAAGGATCAGGTCGGCCGGGTGCAGCCGCGTCTCGGCGACCATGCGCCGCATGGCGGGGGTGGTGCGCAGCCGTCGCGGCCGCGCACCCGGGAAGGATCCGTACTCAGTCACACCAACACTCCGTGTCTCACTGTCCCGTTGCCCCCGCTGTCCCCCGCTGTTCCCTGCGTCAGCAGCCGCCTTACGGCGCCGCCCGACGCCTCCGCGCACCGGGCCGTCGCTCGCTCGGCCGGGACACAGGGTCCCCCGCCTCGAGCGCGGCGGTACGCCGCCTGGCACCGAAGTCGGCCAGCGCCTGCGCCAGCCGGTGCACGGACGGCTCCGGAGACATGACGTCCACGCGCAGCCCGTGCTCCTCGGCGGTCTTGGCCGTCGCGGGGCCGATGCACGCGATCACGGTCACGTTGTGCGGCTTCCCGGCGATACCGACCAGGTTCCGCACGGTCGACGACGACGTGAACAGCACGGCGTCGAACCCGCCGCCCTTGATCGCCTCGCGCGTCTCCGCCGGCGGCGGCGACGCCCGCACCGTCCGGTAGGCGGTCACGTCGTCGACCTCCCACCCGAGTTCGATGAGCCCGGCGACGAGCGTCTCGGTGGCGATGTCGGCGCGCGGCAGGAAGACGCGGTCGATCGGGTCGAAGACCGGGTCGTACGGCGGCCAGTCCTCGAGGAGACCGGCGGCGGACTGCTCACCGCTCGGCACGAGGTCGGGCTTCACGCCGAACGCGATGAGCGCGTTCGCGGTCTGCTCGCCCACCGCGGCGACCTTGATCCCGGCGAAGGCACGGGCGTCGAGCCCGTACTCCTCGAACTTCTCGCGCACGGCCTTGACCGCGTTCACCGAGGTGAAGGCGATCCACTCGTAGCGTCCGGTGACGAGGCCCTTGACCGCGCGCTCCATCTGCTGGGGCGTGCGCGGCGGTTCGACGGCGATCGTCGGCACCTCGTGCGGCACGGCGCCGTACGACGTGAGCTGGTCGGAGAGCGACGCCGCCTGCTCCTTGGTCCGCGGTACGAGCACCTTCCAGCCGAACAGCGGCTTGGACTCGAACCACGAGAGCTGGTCGCGCTGAGCGGCCGCGGAACGCTCGCCGACCACGGCTATGACGGGGCGACCGCCCTCCGGGGAGGGCAGCACCTTCGTCTGCTTGAAGGTCTGGGCGATCGTGCCGAGCGTCGCGGACCAGGTCCGCTGGCGCGTCGTCGTACCGGCGACCGTGACGGTCAGCGGGGTGTCCGGCTTGCGGCCCGCCGCGACCAGCTCACCGGCGGCCGCGGCCACCGCGTCGAGCGTCGTCGAGACGACGACCGTGCCGTCGGACGCGCCGACCTCGGTCCAGCAGCGCTCGGAGGCGGTACGGGCGTCGACGAACCGCACGTCCGCGCCCTGCGCGTCCCGCAGCGGAACACCGGCGTACGCGGGCACACCGACAGCCGCCGCGATGCCGGGCACGACCTCGAAGGAGACCCCGCCGGCCGCACAGGCCAGCATCTCCCCGCCCGCGTCGGTGTCGAGTCCGGGGTCGCCGCTGACGGCACGTACGACCCGCTTGCCGCCCCGCGCGGCCTCCATGGCAAGATTGGCGCAGTCCCTCAACGTGGGGACTGCGACGGCAGTTGACGCATCGTCAGCAGCCGTCTGCCCGGGTGCGCCCGGGCTCTCCGCGCCGAGGACGGTCACGCCCGCCTTCGCGTGTGTGCGGACGACGTCGAGCACTTCGGGCTCGGCGATCAGCACATCCGCTCGGGCGAGCGCCTCCACGGCGCGCAGTGTCAGTAGTCCTGGATCTCCGGGACCGGCACCGAGGAAGGTGACGTGCCCGGTTGCCCAGGTGGCCGAAGGGTCAGAGGTGGTGGGGCTCAAAGTGCTCGCTCCCCCATCAGACCGGCCGCGCCCTTGGCGAGCATCTCGGCAGCGAGTTCGCGACCGAGCGCCAGCGCCTGGTCTTCCGTCTCGGGCACGGGACCGGTGGTGGACAGCTGCACCAGCTCGGAGCCGTCGGTCGTACCGACGACGCCACGCAGGCGCATTTCGTTGGCAATCTGCCCGTCGGCCAGCAGGTCGGCCAGTGCGCC
Source organism: Streptomyces sp. NPDC055140 (assembly GCF_053607285.1). NCBI lineage: Bacteria > Bacillati > Actinomycetota > Actinomycetes > Kitasatosporales > Streptomycetaceae > Streptomyces > Streptomyces sp. NPDC055140. The sequence continues at coordinate 115,538 of NZ_JBSGTG010000024.1, forward strand.
CACAGGTGCACTGCAGCCGGCCTCCAGGGCGGCGAGCAGGGATCGCTCGGCGGTCACGGCGACTCGCGTGAACGAGTCGTCGAGCTCTCCGAGCATGGCGGCGAGGTCCGCGTTGGACGCGGAGCACTCGACCGCCAGAGCCCCCTGGCCGGGGGCGGGCAGAACAGTGTCGACCGCGAGGAAGTCCGTCACTTCCCCGATGCGGCCGATCCGGTTCAGTCCGGCGGCGGCGAGCACGACGGCGTCGAGCTCCCCGTTGTGCACGTAACCGACGCGGGTGTCGATGTTCCCGCGGATCGGCACGGTCTGTATGTGCATGCCGTGGCTGCGCGCGTACGCGTTCAGCTGCGACATGCGGCGCGGCGCACCGGTACCGATGCGCGCTCCCTCGGGAAGCTGCGCGAAGGTCAGTCCGTCGCGGGCGACGAGTACGTCGCGCGGGTCCTCGCGCAGCGGCACGGCCGCCAGCGTGAGGTCCGGGTGGGGCGTGGTCGGCAGGTCCTTGAGGGAGTGCACGGCGAAGTCGACGTCGCCGCGCAGCAGCGCCTCGCGCAGCGCCACGACGAACACGCCGGTACCGCCGATCTGCGCCAGCTGCTCGCGGGACGTGTCGCCGTACGTGGTGATCTCGACCAGCTCGACGGGCCGTCCCGTCACCTGCCGTACGGCCTCAGCCACGCGCCCCGACTGGGCCATGGCGAGCTTGCTGCGCCTGGTCCCGAGCCTGAGTGCCCTGTCCGTCATGATGCCCGGCCTCGATTCTTGGCTACCGGCTCGTTCAGCTCGTTCAGATCGGCCCGTGAGACGGCGGCCACCGCCTCCGGGTCGAGGTCGAAAAGGGTCCGCAGCGCGTCCGCGTACCCGGCACCGCCGGGTTCGGCGGCCAGCTGCTTGACCCGTACGGTCGGCGCGTGCAGGAGCTTGTCCACGACGCGCCGCACGGTCTGGGTGATCTCCGCGCGCTGCTTCTCGTCGAGCTCCGGCAGGCGCCCGTCGAGCCGCGCGATCTCGCCGGTGACCACGTCGGCGGCCATCGTGCGCAGGGCGACGACGGTCGGCGTGATGGTCGCGGCGCGCTGGGCGGCGCCGAACGCGGCGACCTCGTCGGAGACGATGCCCCGCACCTGGTCCACGTCGGCGGCCATCGGCACGTCGGCCGAGGCCTCCGCGAGCGACTCGATGTCGACGAAGCGCACGCCGCCGATGCGGTGCGCGGCGCCGTCGATGTCGCGTGGCATCGCGAGGTCGAGGAGCGAGAGCCCGCCCGTACGCCCCTCGGTGGCGCGCAGGATCTGGGCCTCGGTCAGGACGAGGCCGGTCGCTCCGGTGCAGGAGACGACGACATCGGCACGTGTCAGTTCGTCGCCGACGGCGTCCATGGAAACCGCTCGCGCGGCCACCCCGGCACCGCCGGGCTCGCTCAGGATCTGCGCGAGACGCTCGGCGCGCTCCAGCGTGCGGTTGGCGACGACGACCTCGGCGACCCCGGCGCGCGCGAGCGTCGCCGCAGCCAGCGACGACATCGAGCCCGCACCGATCACCAGGGCTCGCTTGTCCTTGGCCCATTCGTCGACGGGGCGCCCGGCGGCCAGCTGCTCCAGGCCGAACGTGACCAGGGACTGGCCCGCACGGTCGATCCCGGTCTCCGAGTGGGCCCGCTTGCCGACCCTCAGGGCCTGCTGGAACAGGTCGTTGAGGAGACGGCCCGCGGTGTGCAGCTCCTGGGAGCGCGCGAGGCCGTCCTTGATCTGGCCGAGGATCTGACCCTCGCCCACGACCATCGAGTCGAGCCCGCACGCCACCGAGAAGAGGTGGTGGACGGCCCGGTCCTCGTAGTGCACATAAAGATAAGGAGTGAGCTCCTCGAGACCGACGCCGCTGTGCTGGGCGAGCAGCGTCGAGAGCTCGGCGACACCCGCGTGGAACTTGTCCACGTCGGCGTACAGCTCGATGCGGTTGCACGTCGAGAGCACCGAGGCCTCGACGGCGGGCTCCGCGGCAAGCGTGTCCTGGAGCAGCTTCGCCTGCGCGTCCGCGGAGAGCGCGGCGCGCTCGAGGACGCTCACGGGGGCGCTGCGGTGGCTCAGGCCTACGACGAGGAGACTCATGCCTGCATCACGGCGGGGACGTCCCCGTCGGGTCCCTTGCGGGCCGGCTTCGCCGCGGCGGCCGGGGTCTCGGTGCCGACTTCCTCCGCCGTGTCGTCCTGGCCCTCGCCGGCCTTGCGCTGCTCGTGGAAGGCGAGGATCTGGAGCTCGATGGAGAGGTCGACCTTGCGCACGTCGACGCCGTCCGGCACGGACAGGACGGTCGGCGCGAAGTTGAGGATCGAGGTGACACCGGCGGCGACGAGCCGGTCGCAGACCTGCTGGGCCGCGCCCGCGGGCGTCGCGATGACGCCGATGGACACGCCGTTGTCGTCGACGATCTTCTCGAGGTCGTCGGCGTGCTGCACGGCCATGCCCGCGACGGACTTGCCGGTCATCGCCGGGTCGGCGTCGATCAGGGCGGCGACGCGGAAGCCACGGGAGGCGAACCCGCCGTAATTGGCCAGAGCGGCGCCGAGATTACCGATACCGACCATCACGATCGGCCAGTCCTGGGTGAGGCCGAGTTCGCGGGAGATCTGGTAGACGAGGTACTCGACGTCGTAGCCCACACCGCGGGTGCCGTACGAGCCGAGGTACGAGAAGTCCTTGCGCAGCTTCGCGGAGTTGACCCCCGCGGCGGCCGCGAGCTCCTCGGACGAGACCGTGGGAACCGAGCGCTCCGACAGGCCGGTGAGGGCCCGGAGGTACAGCGGAAGGCGGGCGACGGTGGCCTCGGGAATTCCTCGGCTGCGGGTCGCCGGTCGGTGAGTTCGGCCAGTTGCCACGGTGCTCCTGCGGGTAGAGCGGGGCTGCGGGCGGTCGTACGTCCCAGGACCGCCCCGTCGAATGCAGGCTATGTCTTTGTGAACGCGTGCACAAAGATGGTGTCCGATTTGCCCGGGCAACGTGACCGGGGTCACGCGCCCCTGGCGCGCGCATATGGAACCGGCGCGCAAGCCGCTTCGTTGCCTGCTTGCAGGGGGCAAAACCGCACACTCTCCTCTACGATCCGCGCCCCCGAGACCAAACCGCCCCCGATCCTAAGCGACTTTCCGGACCACTTGGACTGCTCGGTCAGTGACGGTCGCTACTCCCCCGCGGACCACCGGCGGATCAGCCCGTCAGCGCACGCCGAAGTCGATCTTCGTTCACCTTCCAGAAGTCATGCTGTGCTCCGTCCACGAGCACCACGGGGATCTGCTCCCAGTACAAGCGGTACAGCTCCTCGTCCTGAGTGATGTCCTTCTTCTCCCAGGACGCGCCGAGCTCGCCGCACACCTTCTCGATCACCTCCTGCGCGTCGTCGCACAGATGGCAGCCGGGCTTCCCGACCAGGGTGACCAGGCGCTCCTCGGGGCTCTTCTTCTCGCTCCGGCGAAAAATGGGGCTCATACCGGCCATTCTCGCTCCGCCGAGGCCTCCCGGCGCACCTCTCCCGCCAGTTGTTTAACGGCTCGGTCGCGGAGAGTTCACAACGCCGAATCCCCACGACTCCGGAACCACCGAACAAACTGGCTATGCTCACGACATGGCCGCTCTCGGATGGCTCACACCCCGTAGGCGCTCCGCCACCGCGCGGAGCGTATTGGCTGGCGAGGCCTCGGCCGAGGCCGCCCGCAAGTCGTCACAGGAGCTGGAACAGCTCGGCGAGGCGACACAGCCCGACGAAGGCACCCCGGAAACGGAGTTCCCTGTCGTCGGCGACGACAGGGCCGCCGCCTTCTTCGACCTCGACAACACCGTCATGCAGGGCGCCGCGATCTTCCACTTCGGGCGCGGCCTCTACAAACGGAAGTTCTTCCAGCGCCGCGAACTGGTCAAGTTCGGCTGGCAGCAGGCCTGGTTCAGAATCGCCGGGGTCGAGGACCCCGAGCACATGCAGGACGCCCGCGACAGCGCGCTGTCCATCGTCAAGGGCCACCGCGTCGCCGAGCTGATGTCCATCGGCGAAGAGATCTACGACGAGTACATGGCCGAGCGCATCTGGCCCGGCACCCGCGCCCTCGCCCAGGCGCACCTGGACGCGGGCCAGAAGGTGTGGCTCGTCACCGCGGCCCCCGTGGAGACCGCGACGATCATCGCCCGCCGCCTCGGCCTGACCGGCGCCCTCGGCACGGTCGCCGAGTCCGTCGGCGGCGTCTACACGGGCAAGCTCGTCGGCGAACCCCTGCACGGCCCCGCGAAGGCCGAGGCCGTCCGCGCGCTCGCCGCGGCCGAGGGCCTCGACCTCAACCGCTGCGCCGCGTACAGCGACTCGCACAACGACATCCCGATGCTGTCGCTCGTAGGACATCCGTACGCGATCAATCCGGACGCCAAACTGCGCAAGCACGCACGCGAACGTGACTGGCGGCTGCGCGACTACCGCACGGGCCGCAAGGCCGCGAAGGTCGGCATCCCGGCCGCGGCGGGAGTCGGCGCACTGGCCGGCGGCACGGCCGCGGCGGTCGCCCTGCACCGGCGTCGCCGCTGACCCGCGGCGCTCCCGGGCGGGAGCGCCAATCGCATCCCCTTACCCCCGCACGGCTCCCGCCAGTCCCGTTGGTTCAACTCGGCCACAACACGCCCCGCGCTCAGACGGAACATGACCTAATCCGATCAACAAGTGGTCACTCTCCGGTACTTGAATCGACTCCGTTCAGTTACGGAAGCGACGTAATCGGTGATTTGAGCAACTGGGTGTAGCGCTCCCTGCACGAAGCGTTATTCTCCTCAGACGCAAACCGGTACCCACGCGTCAACACGACGAGTGAACGGTCCCGCACTGCACGTGATGGAAGCTCTGCCTCTGGGAGTCCCGTGTACCCACACGTCGGGGTTGACGCCTCGGGCCTGGCTACGCTGCGCGCAACGGTCTCCGACCGCTTGCGCGGCTTCGTCCCCACCGCGTACGCCGTCCCCGCCCTCGCCGTCGCGGCACCCGCCGCGAACGGCCCTACCGGTCCTTGCTATGCCCTGGCTGACGGGAGCACCACGGTCGGAAGACGAGCACGCTCCGGTTCCGCCGGTACGTCCACCGCACGCCGCCCCGCCGCGGACAGCGACAGCGCCCGCATGATGGATCTCGTCGAGCGCGCCCAGGCGGGCGAGGCCGACGCGTTCGGCCGTCTCTACGACCAGTACAGCGACACCGTCTACCGCTACATCTACTACCGCGTCGGCGGGAAGGCGACGGCCGAGGATCTCACCAGCGAGACCTTCCTGCGGGCCCTGCGCCGCATCGGCACGTTCACCTGGCAGGGGCGCGACTTCGGCGCCTGGCTGGTCACGATCGCGCGGAACCTGGTCGCCGACCACTTCAAGTCGAGTCGTTTCCGCCTCGAAGTGACCACCGGCGAAATGCTCGACGCGAACGAGGTCGAGCGCAGCCCCGAGGACTCCGTCCTGGAGTCCCTGTCGAACGCCGCCCTGCTCGACGCGGTGCACCGGCTCAACCCCCAGCAGCAGGAGTGCGTGACCCTGCGCTTCCTGCAGGGCCTCTCGGTCGCCGAGACCGCCAAGGTCATGGGCAAGAACGAGGGCGCGATCAAGACGCTCCAGTACCGCGCCGTTCGCACCCTGGCGCGCCTGCTCCCGGACGACGCCCGTTAGCGACCGGTGGGGCCCACCCCACCCGCCGCGTCGCTCCGTAGCCGTCAACTCACCTTCCGTGAGGGGCAGATGGGATCGCGGTCCGATCATCCGCCGTCCGTAACCCAAGTGCCGCGTCGCTCGTTATGCGGGATGCAGGCTCCCTGTGGTCACTCCCCGACTGCTTCCACTCACTCGATCGTGTGGAAGCGCTCAGGGCGTGCAACCCTCAGGACCCCCTGGGGAGTCGACCGTCATGACGAGAGGAGGTGCCGCCAGTGATCGCGAACGTATCGGCACACCGGCGGGCGAACGCCTTCGCCCAGGCCCTGGAGGAGCAGTCCGACCGGGAAGCTGCGGCCGTACAGCAAGAAGAGCCCCCCGCCGAACAAGGCGAGCAGGGCAAGCTGTTGGCTCTGGCGACCGGACTGGACGAGCTGCCCAAGCCTGAGCTTGACCCCGAGGTCAAGGTGGTTCAACGAGCCCAGCTCGTGGCCGCCATGGAGGCCATGCTGCTCGAAGGCACGGCTGCGGGGGGTGCGGGCCCAGGCCCTTCCGTGCCCGAGCAGCGCGCGCGCAAGGGCGCTCACCGGGCGAGCCCGCTGCGGAAGTTGCGACCCCGCTCACGCCTGTCCAAGGGCATCGCGGCCGGCGGCCTCACCGTCGGTGTCGCCGCGGGAGCCTTCGGCGGCGTCGCCGCTGCCAGCTCCGACGCCCTCCCCGGTGACCACCTCTACGGACTGAAACGCGGGATGGAGGACCTGAAACTCGGCATGGCCGACGGCGACTCCGACCGCGGCCGGATCTATCTCGACCAGGCCTCCACCCGCCTGAGCGAAGCGCGCCGGCTCATGGAGCGCGGCCGCAGCGGACAGCTCGACCACGAATCCCTCGGCGAAGTCAGGCGCACACTCTCCGGCGTCCAGTACGACGCCTCCGAGGGCCACCGTCTGCTCCTCGAGGCCTACCGCAGGGACGGCTCGCTCGGCCCCATCCAGGCCCTGTCGTCGTTCACCCGGTCCCACCGCGAGAACTGGGACGCGCTGCGCGACCGCCTGCCCGTACAACTCGGCGACGTGGGCGAACAGGTCAGCTCGGTCTTCGACGCCATAGACCAAGAGGTCGACCCGCTACGGTCCCTGCTCCCGCAGGCCCCCGAAAAGAACGGCCGCACCGGCGGACAGCCCGGCATCCACGACAGGACGCCCGGCTCCTCCGGCGACGACCGCTCCACCCCGACGGCCGGCGGAGGCTCGCACGGCCACCAGGACAGCTCGGGCACACCCCGACCGTCCTCCTCCGGAACCCACGACGACGGCCTCCTCGGCGACACCACCGGCGGCCTCCTCGACCCGCCCAAGGACGACACCAGCCCCACCCCGTCCGAAGGCAAACACACCACCCCGAAGCCCGACGTCACACTTCCGCCCCTCCTCCCAGGCCTGCTGCCCGGCCTGGGAATCGACAGCGAGGACGCGGACTAGTCCCTCCGTCACGTGATACGTGAAGGGGGCGGCCACCGAATCCGGTGACCGCCCCCTTCACGTATGTCCCTATGCCCCTACGGACACTTCCCCCGGACCGCAGCCGGCGTCAGAAGAACACCGACCTCCGCTGCACCAGCAGCTTGTACAGCGTGTGCTGGATCTGCTCCCTGACCTGGTCCGTCAGGTTGAACATCAGCATCGGATCCTCGGCCGCCTCCGGCGGGAAGCCGTCGGTCGGGATCGGCTCGCCGAACTGGATCGTCCACTTCGTCGGCAACGGCACCGCACCCAACGGACCGAGCAACGGGAACGTCGGCGTGATCGGGAAGTACGGGAAGCCAAGGAGCCGCGCCAGCGTCTTCGCGTTGCCGATCATCGGGTAGATCTCCTCCGCCCCGACGATCGAGCACGGCACGATCGGCGTCCCGGCGCGCAACGCCGTCGAGACGAACCCGCCACGCCCGAACCGCTGGAGCTTGTACCGCTCGCTGAACGGCTTGCCGATGCCCTTGAACCCCTCCGGCATCACGCCGACCAGCTCGCCCCGCTCCAGAAGCCGCTGCGCGTCCTCCGCACAGGCCAGCGTGTGACCGGCCTTGCGCGCCAACTCGTTGACCACCGGCAGCATGAACACGAGGTCCGCGGCCAGGAGCCGCAGATGCCGGTTCTGCGGATGATTGTCGTGCACGGCGACCTGCATCATCACGCCGTCCAGCGGCAGCGTCCCCGAGTGATTGGCGACGATCAGCGCACCGCCGTCCGCCGGGATGTTCTCGATGCCCTTCACCTCGACCCGGAAGTACTTCTCGTACAGGGGCCGCACCAGGGACATCAGGACCTGGTCGGTGAGTTCCTTGTCGTAGCCGAACTCGTCGACGTCGTAATCGCCCGTCAGGCGCCGCCGCAGGAACGCGAGGCCGCCCGCGATGCGCCGGTCCAGGCCGCCGCCGGCCGTCGGCCGCTCCCGCGGGTCCGGTTCCCGCGCGGTGGCGGGCGTTGACGGCTCGTGGTCCTGCTGCTCGGGCAGCGGCGCGACCTCGCGTACGGCCGCGGGCTCGCCCTTGCGCCGGCCGCTCGCGCCACGGCGGCGCGGAACCATCTTGCCTACGCCGGCCCGCGACCGGTCGTCGTCGAACGGAATGACCTTGGCATCCGCCATCGTTGATGCGCTCCTCAGCTGGCGCTCTGCGTCGGGGGGTGACCGCCGCCCAGGAAGGGCAGCGAGGCGATCCGGTCGACGGCCCCCGCGAGGGCCTCCGGCGGCAGAAGTCCGGGCCCGCGGCCACGGACGAACTCCGCGAAGGTCTCCGCCGTCGTGTACTCGGGCCGATAGCCCAGTGTCTCGCGCATCTGGGCCGTCGACACGACCCGCCCGTGCGTGAGCAGCCTGATCTGCTCGGGCGAGAAGTCCGTCGCGCCCAGCGTACGCAGGGCGGATCCCACCCAGGTCACGGCCGGCAGGAACACCGGCACCGTCGGCCGCCCGAGCCGGCGCGAGCACTGCGACAGAAGCAGCACGCCGTCACCGGCGACATTGAACGTGCCGCTGTTGAGCGTCCCCCGCGCCGGCTCGTGCGACGCGATCCGCAGCACCTCGATGACATCGTCCTCGTGCACGAACTGCAGCCGCGGGTCATAGCCGAGGACGGTCGGCAGGACCGGTAGCGAGAAGTACTCGGCGAGCGGCGAATCGGCGGCGGGACCGAGGATGTTCGCGAACCGCAGCACGCACACCGCGACGTCGGGCCGGCGCCGGGCGAACCCGCGCACATACCCCTCGACCTCCACGGCGTCCTTGGCGAAGCCGCCGCTGGGCAGCGACTTGGGCGGCGTCGTCTCGGTGAACACGGCCGGGTCGCGCGGCGCGGACCCGTACACGTTCGTACTGGACTTCACCACGAGCCGCTTGACCGTCGGCGACTTCTGGCACGCGCCGAGCAGCTGCATCGTGCCGATGACGTTGGTCTCCTTGACGGAGCCCCGGCCACCGCTGGCCAGCGGGGTGCCCGTGACGTCCAGGTGGACGACCGTGTCGACGGAGTGCTCCGCGAGCACCCGGGCGATCGCCGGCTGCCGTATGTCCGCCTGGAGGAAGTCGGCACCCCCCAGATGATGCGCGGGCGCCACCGCGTCCACAGCGATCACCCGGTCCACCTCGGGATCACGCTGGATGCGTCGTACGAAACGGCCCCCGAGCTGCCGGGCCACCCCGGTCACGAGCACGACCTTGCCCAAGATCAGCGCCTACCTTCCGTCGCAGCCCTGCCGCGCCCCAGTTCCGCACCGCCTGGCTCTCGCCGCCACGTTAGCGGGTCGATGTTGCGCTGTGATGACCACACGATGCAGGAAGTGACGACAGCCACAGACGTACGTACAGACCGAGGTCGCCGGGACGTGGCCCTACGCTCCCACACAACCCCGCGAAAGCGGCCTCATAAGGCCCGTGGAACGACTGTGGCCCCTCCACCGGACGGTGGAGGGGCCACAGAGCGCGCTTGTTGCAGCGGTCGCCTACTTCTTGTTGCGACGCTGCACGCGGGTGCGCTTCAGCAGCTTGCGGTGCTTCTTCTTGGCCATCCGCTTACGCCGCTTCTTGATAACAGAGCCCACGACTACCCTCGCTCACTTCTCTTCACTCGGTGCGGGGCGTCTGGGCCCACACGACCTACGTCGGCCTAGCCTACCCGGCCCAGCGCTGAGCCTGTAATCGAGGGATCCCGGAGGATGCCGTCAGGCTGTCCCCACCCCCACGTAGGACTCGCGGAGGTACTCGTGAACCGCTTGTTCCGGGACTCGGAAAGACCTTCCGACCCGGATCGCGGGCAGATGACCACTGTGCACCAGCCGGTACACGGTCATCTTCGAGACTCGCATCACCGAGGCGACTTCCGCCACGGTCAGGAACTGCACCTCGTTCAGAGGCCTACTCTCACCAGCAGCCATGACACACCTGAACCTTCCGCACTCGACGGCCACCGGCTTCCCCTTCCGGTGACTCAACGTCGTTGCGTGCTCACTCCCCAGACTAGGGGCGTGTGGTGCGAGTGGGGAAGAGGAGCAGCGGATGGCCGCCTACTGTGACAGACACGCTCGATTGAGTACATAGCGAGTAAGCGGTCGGTAGTAATCAGACCGCACAGCGTCATCAAGCGGAACGACTACGGACACCTGCCCCTCGGCCTCCCCCACGAACAGCGCGGGATCATCCGTATCCGCGAGCCCTATGGCATCGAACCCCAACTGACCTGCGCCGCAGACCCATCCATGGTCGCCCACGACCAGCTCCGGCAGCAGCCCGCCGGCCTGCGCGGCGGCCGCGAGCACCGTGCGAACCGGGAGGGGTGAGTGGGTGTGTGCGCCGGTCTCACTCCCCGGCTCACGCGCGCCGGGTTCCCGCACCAGCGCGACTCCATGGACGTAGTCGAGGTCGTACGTGCGTAGACCGAACCGGGTCGTTATGTCGACACTCTCACCCTGCGCGGGGGTGAGGACGGGACATCCCGCCGCCGACAGGGCGTCCGCCAATGCGGCGTAGAAACCGAGGAGTCGATGCGGGTGACCCGTCCCGAACAGCACCGGGACACGACCCCGCGCGGCCTCACCGAGCCGCTTCGCGAACGCGTCGAGCGCGGCCAGCGTCCGCTCCGGATCGATCACATCGAACCCCGAGGTGTCCCCCGGATCGCCCGACACCCCGCACCTGTCGGCCATCAGCGCGAGCAGATCCCGCTGCCCCCAGCTCCACTCCGGGTCGAGGCCCAGAAGTATCCGGGGATCCCTGGCCGCGAAGAGCCGATAGCTGCGCAGACTCACCTCGCGGGAGGTCGCAACGGGCCCGGCCAGATGGGCGGCCAGCAGATGCGCACGCAGCGCTCCGGTGCTCAACACCCGTGTGATGCTGGCGCATTGGGGTCCCCGCCACCCCTAAAACCCCGAAAACACCCCACACTTGGCGTAACGCCCCGTACCCTCACGGGCCGCCCGCCCCCACACCGCTACGGCAACAGCCCGCGCAGCGGGAACACCGCACGCCGAGTCGCCAGAACCGCCTGGTCGAGCCGGTCCGCCGGGTCGTACCCCGACTCCCACTCCGCGTACGAGACCGGCCACCGCCCGTCCGTCATCCTCGTGGGAGCCAACTGCCGTGTCCTGGCGAACACTTCCTGCCGCCAGCTCTCCGGAACCACCGTCCCGGGCGCGACCTCGCGCCCGGCGGCGATCCCCACCAGATGCGACCAGGACCGCGGCACCACGTCCACCACGGCGTACCCGCCACCGCCCAGCGCGACCCACCGTCCGTCCGCATGCTCGTGCGCCAGCTCATGACAGGCGACCTGCACGGCGCGCTGCGCGTCGAGCGACACCGCCAGATGCGCCAGCGGGTCCTCGAAGTGCGTATCGGCCCCGTGCTGCGTCACCAGGACCTGCGGCCTGAACTCCGCCAGCAACTCGGGCACGACGGCGTGAAAAGCCCGCAGCCATCCCGCGTCCCCGGTCCCCGCCGGCAACGCCACATTGACCGCCGACCCCTCCGCCGGACCGTCGGCCCCCGTCTCCTCGGGCCACCCGGTCTGCGGAAACAGTGTCCGCGGATGCTCGTGCAGCGAAATGGTGAGCACCCGCGGGTCCTCCCAGAACGCCGCCTGCACCCCGTCCCCGTGGTGCACGTCCACATCCACGTACGCGACCCGCTCGGCACCCAGCTCAAGGAGACGAGCGATGGCCAGCGCCGCGTCGTTGTAGATACAGAACCCGGAAGCACCCCCAGGCATCGCATGGTGCAGCCCGCCCGCGAAGTTCACCGCGTGCAGCGCCTCACCCCGCCACACGGCCTCCGCCGCGCCCACGGACTGCCCGGCGATCAGCGCCGACACATCATGCATACCGGCGAAGGCCGGATCGTCGACCGTCCCCAGCCCATAGGCCCCGTCCGCCGAAGCCGGATCGGCGGACGCGGCCTTGACCGCCTCCACATAGTCCTCGCGGTGCACGAGCCGCAGCGTCGACTCACCCGCCCGCTTGGCGGCGACGACGTCCACCTCACGATCGAGCCCAAGAGCCCCGACGAGACTCCTCGTCAGGGCCAGCCGGACCGGATCCATCGGGTGATCCGGGCCGAAGTCATAGCCCGTTACTGCCTCGTCCCACATCAGCTGTGCGCGGCCGCTCATGCCCGTCACCGTATCGGTCCGCTGCAGGGGCGAAGGACCGGGCGTACACGAGCGTCACGAGCACCAACACCATGGGAACGAGCATCGCCCCCCGGTAGTTCCACGCATCACCCAGAGCGCCCACAAGGGGCGAACCGATCAGAAATCCCACATAGTTGAAGACATTCAGCCGGGCAATCGCCGAATCCGAAGCGTTCGGGAAGAGCCTGCCCGCTGCGGCGAACGTCTGCGGCACGATCACGCACAGCCCGAGCCCCAGCAGCGTGAACCCGAGCATCCCCACCCAGGGCCCCGGCGCCACCGCCACGACAGCGAACCCGAGCGCCGCGACCACGGCCCCGAACCGCACCACCACGACCGCACCGAACCGCCGCACCCCAAGATCCCCGAGCGCCCGCCCCACCAGCGTCATCACCATGTAGACGTTGTACGGAACCGTCGACAACTGCTCCGAACTGCCCAGCACATCCTGGAGGTACTTCGCACTCCAGTTGGAGACCGTCGAATCCCCGATGTACGCGAACGTCATCACCAGACACAGCGGCAACAGCAGCTTGAACACCACCGGGCCACCCGAGGCGCCCTGAGCACCCTCACCGGCGCCGCTCTCCCCGTCGACGTACCAGCGACTCCCCACGAACGCCGCCGGCAACAGCAGCACGACCACCGGCAGATACGACACGAACAGCGAGAGCTCCCAGTGTGCCCCCACCCACGCGAGCGACGCCCCCATGATCCCGCCCAGGCTGTACGCCGCATGAAACCCGAGCATGATGCTGCGCCCGTACGCCCTCTGCAGGCTCACCCCGAGCATGTTCATGGACGCGTCCAGCGCGCCCACCGCGAGCCCGAACGCCCCCAACGCCAGGGCCACTTGCCACAGCGAGCCCCCCGCCCCGACCCCGAGCAGAGCCAGCAGCACGACCGGCTGCGACCACCGCAGGACCCGGCTGGGCCGCACCCTCTTGACCAACTTCTCGGTACACACGCTCCCGACGCCGGCCAGGATCGGCACCGCAGCGAGAAAGACGGGCAACAGCCCGTCAGATATGCCGTACTGATCCTGGATAGCCGGTATTCGAGTCACCAGGAGCGCGAACGCGGCACCCTGCACCAAGAAACTGAACGCCAGCGAACCTCTGCCACGCCGCAGCACTTCCGTCATGGCCGCACAGCGTATGCCCCAGAACTACCCGTGGGTAGATGGATCTCGATGCACCTCGAACGAAAGTTCCCGGCCGCCGTCATCGGGCGACCGGGAAGAGGGTGTGCGCTGCGGACGTACCGGAGCCGTGTCAGGCGACGCGCTCCACGTGAGCCCGGCCGCTCGCCAGCTCCTCCTCGACCATCCGCTCCATCGGCCCCACGGCCAGACGCCCGCTGAACCGAATGGCCAGGACCACGGCGCCCGCCATGATCACATTGCCGAGCCAGACCATCGTGTCGACCGGCAGCGTGTACGCCCCCACGATCCGCACCACGCACTCCGTGACCAGCGCCAGGCCCCACACCGCCGTGAACACCCGCTCGGCCCGCACGAAGCGACCTGGCCCCGCCGACAGCCGCTCCCAGGCCGCGATCCGCCCGGCATCCCCCTTGGTCACGAAGGGCTTCAGCGCGGACGTGAGGAGCGGCTTGCCGGCCACGACCGACGCCAGCATCGAGACGCCCACGACACTGCTGATCCCACTGTCCTTGGCCAGCATCAGCCGAGGATCGCCCGTCACCGTGCTCAGCAGCAGCCCCATCATGTTGACGACGAGGATGACTCCGGCCAGCACATTGAGCCGCCGATCCCGCAGCACCCCCCACACGGTCCGCAGCGCCGGCAGCACACTGCTCCACCCCAGAGCGGCCAGCGTGCTCATGCCGAACCCCTTGCTCAGCACGTAGTACGACGCCATCGGCACGACTACGTCCACGACCAGCGGCTTGAGACTTCCCAGGAGGGCCGCACGGTCGCTCTGCGGGGCGGCAGCCGCGTCAGCGGACTTGACCGGTGTCTGCACAACGAGCTGGTTCATGATCGGGTTCCCTCCGTCGTCACTGTGTACGTCCCGTTCTCGATGCACTCAGCTTCGTGGAGGACCCCCTCCGCCCAACAGAAACGATCGTCCGGAGCTCGCGATGACAAATGTCAGGGCGTCTCGTACGGAGATGTCATGTGAGCAGGTCAGGCAACTCCCGCATGTTTCCGAAGAGTTCGGTGGCCGCCCTCAACCGGCTCGCGGGCGTCATGGCCGTGAACCCGTACACGTCCATCCCGGCTGCCACGGCGGCCTGGACGCCCAGCGGACTGTCCTCCACGACCGCGCACCTCTCCGGCGCCACACCCATGCGCTGGGCCGCGTACAGGAAGAGATCCGGCGCCGGCTTCCCCCGCCCGACATCCTGCGAACTGAAGATTCGGCCGTCATCGAACCATTTGTCGTGTCCGGTCTTGCGATGCCCGACGCGGATCCGCTCGTGACTCCCCGAGGAGGCCACGCAGTACGGCACTCCATCGGCAACCAACTTCTCCAGGACCTCCAAGGCCCCGGGCACGGGCTCCAGCTCCCGCTCGAAGGCGGCGAATACCCGCCCGTGAAAAACATCGTCGAATTCCTCGGGCAGCCGCTGCCCGGTCCGCTCCTCGACAAGATCGTGCACACGGTGCATGGCAGAACCCATGTAGTCCCTGAGAGATTCCTCGTACGAGGTGGGGTGCCCGAGTTCGGTGAGATAGCCGGCGAGAAGCTTGTTGGAGATCGGCTCGCTGTCGACGAGAACGCCGTCGTTGTCGAAGATGACCAGGTCGTATCGCATAGCTCGACCCTAAACGCAGAAAACCCCCGTAACAGGATTCTCATCCGTTACGGGGGTTTTCTTCAAAAATAGTTCGGCGGCGTCCTACTCTCCCACAGGGTCCCCCC